>JAUZPS010000453.1 GCA_030705945.1 Bacillota bacterium | reverse complement strand
TGATCCGAAAGCATAATTATTTACAGGTTTTATTGATTCGGTATAGAGTTTCATAGCTTCAGTAGAATTCAACCCAACATCATACAAATACTTATCTGCTACAAAACACAAATTTGATGGCAATTCGAACTTAAGACATTTATACTCATAAGACCTGTATTTTTCTATGTCATCCTTTGGATTCAACAGAGTGGATATGCATTTTTTCTCCTCGCCATTAATTAGAACTGCCTTACTATAATGCTCGGACAACTTAAGGCCGCAATCAACCGCCCCTTCTGCTAATTCAGTCCTTAAATAAAAATAAACCTCCACTATTTACTCACCCCTTTTTATCAAAGAATTTTTATCAAAGAATTTAACCCCATTTTTATCATCGCATTTCTCTATCAATTCATTAATTGATTTACCCAGAATGTATTCACCTTTATAAATATCCTTAAGCGGTATGAGAACAAAACCCCTCTCAAGCATTCTAGGATGCGGTATTATAAGCTCCGGCAAATCCATCTTCAAATCACCATAGAGCAATATATCAATATCAATGGTTCTAGGTCCCCAGCGAATATCTCTTACCCTCTTAAGTTTACTTTCTATTTCCTGAAACATCTTTAATAAATCCACAGGATATAATGAAGTTTCAATTTTAGCCGCCAGATTTAAAAAACTGCCTTGATTCAGATAACCTACAGGTTCAGTCTCGTAATACTTAGAAACATCAATAACTCTTGTGTCATCTAATTGTTCTATATAAATTAAAGCTGACTTTAAATTTCCCTCTCTGTTTCCCATATTTGAACCTAGGGAAATATATACAGTATTAAACATTCCTGCTCCTCGTTATCTCAATGCCAACCCATCCAAACTCCCCATCTATAGGAGCTTCCGGTTTTTTAACGCATACAGTGATTCTTTCAACTTCTTTAAATCTCGACAATATTTCCCTGGAAATACTTTCTCCCAACTTTTCGACGAGTCGAAACTTGTTGGATTCCGTTATCTCTTTTATAATACCATATACCTGTGAATAGTCCACAGAATCTTTAAGTTCATCGGATATACCAGCTTTTTTCAAGTCAAGATACAGCTCGACATCTATCTCAAAGTTCTGGCCATCCTCCCTCTCTTCAGGCAATACACCATGATATCCGTAAAATCTCATATTTTTCATAATTATCTTGTCCATAGTAAATTAAAGATAACTAACTCAACTTTCCCACATCATTAATATTCTTACAGCCATCTTATCATAACGTTACGTCTATCAAATCTATGTCCAAATATAGTTGAATTAACGGCAGTTTTTATGGCTGCTTAATTTGAAGCGGGAAAGTTGAGTAACTAACTCAAAAGAGCTATTAATATTACATTTGACAAAGCAAATTGCGAATGCTTTAACGTTATTTTGTGATAGGCAAATGTAATAGATTAATCACTCTTAATATGTCAATAGAAAACTTAATTAAACCCTAACTATAGATATGGGTTGATTAAGCTTTATAATCCGTTATCATTTCCTCCTTACGATTGCATCAGTCATTTTAGTAATTCTAGCCATTTCTTTAACATCATGCACCCTAACTATATCCGCTCCGTACGCAATACCAAGAGCTACTGTGGCGGCTGTGCCTTCAACCCTTTCATCTATCGGCAGATTAAGAACATTTCCTATAAAAGATTTCCTTGAAGTTCCCAGCAATACAGGCAATTTAAGCAAAGAAAGCTTGTCTAAGTTTGCCATGACCTCAAGATTATGTTCAAAGGTTTTACCAAAGCCGATTCCTGGATCAATTGACATTGAACTTCTGTCTATTCCAGATCTTTGGGCTATATCAATACTTTTTTTAAGAAAACTTATAATATCTTCCAACAAATTTACATATTCTTTATCCTGCTTGTTATGCATCATAACCACGCCGGCATTGAACTTTGCAATAGTGGGAGCCATATTTTCATCCCTTTGAAGCCCCCATATATCGTTAACTATATGCGCTCCCGCCTTTAACGCTTCATTAGCTACAACTGCTTTTGAAGTATCCACCGATATGGGAGTATCAAGCTCCTTTACCAGCCTCTCTATTATCGGCGCAACGCGACTTATTTCCTCATCGGGTTCTACAGGCTCAAAGCTTGGTCTGGTAGATTCGCCTCCGACATCAATAATATCCGCGCCATCATCAACCAGCTTTTTTGCATGCTCTATAGCGCTTTCAATAGAACTGTGCTTGCCACCGTCTGAAAACGAGTCAGGCGTTACATTAAGTATCCCCATGATGTACGTCTTTTCCCCAAGCAAAAGACTTTTATCCCTGCATTTAAAAATATTCTGTCTATTCATTTATACTCTTCCCTTAACCTAAACTCTTTAATAATATTTCATACATATCTTCTTCACATACGCTTCGAAGGTTCTTTGCCGTATTTTTTTGTTTCATAGCGAGGGAAGCGTATTTTTTTAGTTCATCTTCAGAAAATTCTATATCACTAATTACTAACTTTTTCATATATGAGCCAAAATCATCTATAGATTTAATCTTAAGAGCATTTAAAACATTCTGAATTCTATCCTTAGCAACTGAATTGTTAAACCTTAAATATTCAGTTAAAAGAAGTCCATTGGCTTTGCCATGAGGAATATTTTTAAAGTATGTCAATGAATATCCTATTCCATGCGCAATTGTGGTTCCGGTCTGGGCAATTGTAAGTCCGGCAAGCATAGATGAATAAAGCAATTTTTCTCTTGTTTCATAATCAAAGTTATTCTCGCCTAAATTTATCAGACATTCTCCAAAAACATTTAACGCTTCAATAGCAAACATATCGCTGACCAGAGTCGCTGTTTTGTTCAGATAACCTTCAATTGCATGGGACATTGCGTCTACAGCAGTGTTTACAGCAATATCGCGGCTCATGCTTTCTGTGTATTTGGCATCTAGGAAAGCAACTTTTGGGAAAACATCCTCATGTACAAAACTCATTTTTGTCTCATACTCAGGAATTGTAAGAATTGAAGCGGCGGTAACTTCACTTCCTGTTCCGGCAGTAGTCGGAATTGCGGCTATAGGAAGCGGCCTGTTGTAAAAATCGTTTTTTATAAGTTGTATTGGCTCTATATCATTAGTAGCAAGAATAGCAATAGCTTTAGCAGCATCAAGCGGAGAACCTCCTCCTATTCCTACTATAAAATCCGCGTCTGAATTTGCGGCAGCCATGCCCCCCAGCTTAACATTTTCTAAAGAAGGATTATTTTCTATTTTATCAAAAACTTCATATTTTATTCCGACGCCTTCAAAAATACTTACTACATCATCTAAAGCTCCACTCGTTTTGCCTGATGTCTTGCCGGTAACAATAAATGCTTTTTTGCCTAATTTTATTAAATCACCCTTATTATCAAACATACAATCTTTCCCAAAGTAAGCCTTTGTTCCTGATTGAAATTTAAACTTTGTCATAGCTATTGCCCCTTTCATCTAAAACCATATTAAACATATTTTGCTAAATTGTTTTGTTATATATAGTTTATGTTAATTCTTATTTTACTTTAAATTTAACTGTTTAAATCTATTATTATAGATAAAAAGCAATTAATCTTTTACATTTGCCTATCGCAAAATAACGTTAAAGCGTTCGTTATTTTGCTCCGTCAAATGTAAGATTAATAGTGCTTTTTATATAGATTATATATTGGACTAATATTTTAGACAATGGTTTCCTTACTATTTTAGTTAAATAAGGGTGCTTCAAAAAATTCCTTGTTCAAGTTTTGTATGATGAAAACTCATTATATAAAGTTTTTGAAACGACCAGTTGCTAAGTTTTTTTGATACTGCCTAACTCAACTTTCCCACATCATTAATCTTCTTGCAGCCATATTATCATGACGTTAAGTCTATCAAATCTATGTCCAAATATAGTTGAATTAATAGCTGTTTTTATAGCTACTTAATTTGAGCATCTCTTCGGACTTAATATTTAATTAAAGTGAGGCATATCTTTTTCTTTACTAAAATATACATGATATGATGCTATTTAACTTTATATTCATTAAAGTTAAAGCGCTACAACTAAGGTATATAAAAAGCACTATTAATCTTACATTTGACGGAGCAAAATAACGAACGCTTTAACGTTATTTTGTGATAGGCAAATGTAAAAGATTAATTGCTTTTTATATAGTATCAAAAAAACTTAGCAACTGGTCGTTTC
>JAUZPS010000452.1 GCA_030705945.1 Bacillota bacterium | reverse complement strand
CAATTAAGCGTTTAGCTGTAACCTGCGCTATAATGGTTTTAAGGTTATTATATATATAAGTTACGAAAAAGATTTTACATTAAAAATGCAGTTAATACGTCTGCATTTTACTATTAAAGCTGAACTTTTCGCAACTTATGAATTAAGGTATATATTTTGCAATATAAAAAGTTTATGTAAAATGTTTATTGCAAAATATATAAATAATGAGCGATCCAGAATTAATTTTAAAATTTAAACATTATCCTTGACAATGGTATTATTAGTTAGTATAATATCTTTTGTCGGTCTTATGGGGTGACAATATGAAAATTGATGTATCAAGCATTGTAAAGACTAATGGCGCAAGCTTAGCTGTAAAGTTTAATCAGGAAATAGCTGAATTGAAGGATGTTGATTCCGAAGTTGTTTTTGATGAAGTGGTGAACTTTGAAGGGACTTTGCTTAATTCCAGCGGGGTATTGAAGCTGGCTGGTAATTTAAAAGTGGGCTTTACAGTGAAATGTAGCAGATGTATCAAAGACATTCAAAACAAAATGGAATTAAAAGTTAAGGAAGACATTCTAGAGGATAGTGAAAAAGTAGATAATGAAGCCTATACATATAATAATAATTATATATTAATTGACAGTATTTTAAAAGATAATATAATTTTGAATTTACCGGTCAAACAAGTATGTGATGAAAGTTGTAAAGGTCTATGTCCGAAATGTGGTACAAACCTTAATGAAGGAACTTGTGACTGCAAGGAGGAAAATATTAATCCACAGATGGAAGTATTAAGAAAGTTTTTTGAAAATTAAGATATATTGGGTTTAACAAGCGGGGGAGGTGTTATATATGGCAAATCCAAAGCGTAAATGGTCGAAAGCAAGAACAGGAAAAAGAAGATCTCAGTGGAAACTGTCTGCGCCAAATTTGGTTGAGTGTCCACAATGTCACGCATTAAAAGTTCCACACAGAGTGTGTAAAGAATGCGGTCATTATATAGTTAAAGGTAAGGCAATAGAAGTTGTAAAGATTGAGGACTAAGAAAAATTATAAAAAAGCAGCAGTAATCACTGCTGCTTTTTGCTTACAACGGAAAGTTTTAAGGTTAAAAGTTAAACAGGAGGTACTGTTTTGAATAAAGAAAAGTCAATAGTTATATGTAACGTACTTCCTGAAAGTATTGCCGAAGAGGCTGGAATACAAAAGGGAGATATACTTTTATCAATAAATGAAGAAGAAATCTATGATATATTTGATTATAGGTATCTTATAAATGACGAAGAGATTACCCTTGAAGTGCAAAAATCTGACGGCGAGATTTGGGAAATTGATATTGAAAAGGACATATACGAGGATCTGGGGTTAGAATTTGAGGATGAGCTTATTGATGAAGCAAAGAGCTGCACAAATAAGTGTATTTTTTGCTTTATTGATCAGATGCCTAAGGGTATGAGAGATACCCTGTACTTTAAAGATGATGATTCCAGATTGTCCTTTTTAACGGGGAATTATGTAACTCTTACAAATATGAATGAACATGATATTGAGAGAATAATCAAATATAGGATGTCGCCTATAAATATTTCTGTACATACCACCAATCCCGATCTTCGCGTATTTATGCTGAAAAACAAATTTGCGGGAAGCATAATGAGCAAAATAAGAAGGCTTACATTAAGCGGTATTACAGTTAACTGCCAGGTTGTGCTCTGTAGAGGCATAAATGACGGCAAGGAGCTTGAAAAGTCACTAAATGACATTAGCGAGCTTTATCCGGGCGTCAACAGCGTTTCTGTTGTGCCTGTAGGCATTACAAAGCATAGGGAAGGCTTATGCAAACTGGAAGCTTTTGATGAGAGTTCATCCGCTAAAGTAATAAAGCAAGTTGAGAAGCTCCATGATAAATTTCTGAAAAAGTATGGGTCAAGGCTTGTTTATCTTGCTGATGAGTTCTATATAATGGCTGGAAGGGATATTCCCGCTTATGAGCATTATGAGGATTTTCCTCAGATTGAAAATGGCGTGGGTCTGATTGCTCAACTTTTGCATGAATTTGAGGATCATATCGATAAGGTGAGCGAGATTTCTGTAAAATCAAGAAAAGTTAGTATTGTTACAGGTTTTTCTGCTTATAATTATATTAACAAGCTGGGAAAAATACTAGAGGATAAGTTTGATATAGAAGTTTATGTATATAAAATCAAAAATGATTTTTTTGGAGAGAATGTTACAGTGGCAGGTCTTCTTACAGGAAGGGATATTGTAGCGCAGCTAAGAGGAAAGGACTTGGGTGAAGAGGTTTTAATATGCGAATGCATGTTGAAAGCCAACACTGATTTGCTGCTTGATGATTATTCTGTAGGAATGCTTGGGGAAGAGCTTGGAGTTAAAATAGGTATAGTGGAAAACAGCGGGATTGATTTTATAGAGAGTGTTTTAGGAATAAAATAGAAATGATTTAGGAGTGATATTAAGTGGCGAAAGCAGTTGTTGCAGTTGTCGGAAGACCTAATGTAGGGAAGTCAACTTTTTTCAACTATGTTGCGGGAAAAAGAATTTCAATAGTTGAAGATACACCCGGCGTAACGCGTGACAGGATTTATACAGAGGTTGAATGGCGTGGACGCGTTTTTACCCTGGTTGATACAGGCGGAATAGAGCCGTATTCCGAAGATAAAATCATGCAGCAGATGAAAAGACAGGCAGAAATGGCAATTGAGACAGCTGATGTTATTGTATTCATGGTGGACGCAAAGGATGGCATGACTGCTTCAGATAAGGAAGTCGCAAGTATGCTCAGAAAGGCGAATAAGCCTATAATCCTGACTGTCAATAAAGTAGACAGAGTGGGCGATCCGCCGCCAGAGGTTTATGAATTCTATAATTTGGGTCTTGGTGATATGGTTACCATTTCATCTGTCCACGGTCTTGGTATGGGAGATCTTCTTGACGCGGTTTATGAACATTTTCCTGAAGATGAAGGTGAAGAATACGGGGAGGATGTTATCAAGGTTGCTGTAGTTGGTAAACCTAATGCTGGCAAATCTTCCTTGATAAATAAAATCCTTGGAGAGGAAAGGGTTATTGTAAGCGATATACCGGGCACGACAAGGGATGCGATTGATACATATTTTGAAACCGAGGAAGATAAATATGTATTTATTGATACTGCCGGCATCAGAAGAAAGAGCAAAATTAACGAAAACATTGAAAGATACAGTATTATTCGTTCATGGACAGCGGTCGAAAGGGCGGATGTATGTCTTATTTTGATTGATGCCCAGGATGGAGTAACAGAACTGGACACAAAAATTGCAGGCTATGCGCATGAACAGGGAAAAGCGTCAATTATTATTGTAAACAAGTGGGATTTAATAGAAAAGGATACGGGAACGCTGGAGGAATACAGAAAAACTGTATTGGAGAAGCTTGGGTTTATGACCTATGCTCCCGTCTTGTTTATATCCGCAAAAACTGGTCAACGAGTTACAAAGTTATTTGAACTTATAAAATATGTTTCTAATCAGGCGGCTTTCAGAGTTTCTACGGGAATGCTGAACGATCTTGTCAATGAAGCGATTGCAATGGTTCAGCCTCCTTCGGACAAGGGAAGAAGGCTTAAGGTTTATTACATGACCCAGTCAGGCGTTAAACCACCGACATTTGTAATATTTGTAAATAATATGGAGCTAATGCATTATTCTTATCAGAGATACTTGGAAAATCAGCTTAGAAAAAGCTTTGGATTTGAGGGAACTCCTATCAAATTCTTCTTAAGGGAAAAGGATAAAGATAAAGAGTCATAGGATACAACTACTAATATACAGCTATAAGTATTCAACTACAAATATATATAATCAGAGATATATAACTACAGATATATAATCATAAGTTCCCAGGTTGCAGAAGGGAAAGGAATGGTATCAAAATGGATTTGCTTAAAATAATATTGACTTGTGTAATAGGGTATCTATTAGGGAGTCTGAACTCGTCTCTAATAATTGGCAAAATTTATGGGGTTGATGTAAGAAAGCATGGCAGTGGTAACGCCGGAGCCACAAACACATTGAGGACGCTTGGCAAAAAGGCTGCTTTGTTTGTTACCTTGGGAGATGTGTTTAAAGGTATAATCGCATGCCTGTTAGGATATTTTTTGTTGGGTAATGACGGTCTTATGTCTGCTGGAATAGGAGCAATTATAGGTCATAACTGGCCTTTGTATTTTAAATTTAAAGGTGGAAAAGGAGTTCTT
>JAUZPS010000451.1 GCA_030705945.1 Bacillota bacterium | reverse complement strand
GTCCTTCTTACGTACCTGATCTTAGTAGCGCTGAAATTATCTCTCTGAGTCTGGTCAGTGCTTGTCCCGTTTGACTTATCTGCAGCTGTCGTCCAATTTATATTATCCGACGACACCTCGATCTTATATTTATAATTTGATCCATCTTTCTCCCACATAACCTCTGTGCCTGAAAGGTTATAGTTTGCGCCAAGGTCAACCTTTAACCAGTGGTTCAGGCCACCGTCAGCCGCGCACCAACGGGTTAGTTCATTTCCATCATTGGCTTTTGCCGCTGTATTTCCCTTTGCTGTTTCTTCGCTGTCACTGCTTGCCGCTTTATTGAGCGCCAGATTTTCTGTATTTTCCTGTGTAGGCGTAGATACTAAGGTTGTTTGGGTTGGAGTTGGTGTTGGTGAAGTAGAAATTGAGCTTTCACTGGAATTTATAGATACACTTGCTTGGCTTAATCCGCTTGAGCTCGCTGTTACTACAATTGTACCGCTGGTTTTGGTCGGCTGAACAATTACCAGGCACTTCCCGTTAAATGCCTTACGACTGCTTGCTTTGTATGGTTCTGTACTTGGGGAATTTCCATTATCGACCCCGACAATTACTCCAGGTCCTGATATTGAAAAATTAACCGAATTACTTGCTGTGGGAAGAATTACATTGTTACTATCCGCGATATCCGCTTCGATATATACCAAATCCTTCCCATCTGCTGTAATAGAGGTCCTATCTGGTTTTAACAGCACTTTTGAAGCAGCTCCTGCGGTAACAACTTCATCATATACTACCGTACCGCCTTTAGTGCCTTTTGCCCGCAATGTCCCAGCAGACCATGGAACATTCCATGTAAGGTGTAAGGAATTTCCGACGCTCTTGGATCCAAGCGATGTTCCATTTAAAAATAGTTCAACAGTATCACAGTTACTATATGCCCAAACCTCTACATTGGTCCCACTAGACCAGTTCCAATGCGGGAGGAGATGCACCATTGGTTTGCTAGTCCATTTACTCTGATAGAAATAGTATATATCTTTTGGGAAACCACAGGTATCAACCATTCCAAAATATGAATTTTTGGCTGGCCAACCATAGGGAGTGGGTTCGCCTATATAGTCAAATCCGGTCCAGACGAATTCTCCGGCAATGAACTTACGGCTGTTGACGGCTGTATATGACTGTTCTGCGCTATTAGTATAGGGTATGCTATTATCATAAGAGGAGCATTGGAAATCACTGCCTGATAGTATATTTTGATTAGTCGGTGTTTTATAGACACCCCGGCTTCTTAGAGCTGAACACGATTCGCTTGCAAATATCTTCCAGCTAGGAAATGAATTGTGACGGGCGTCATATAGCTGTGGATTGTAATTATATCCTACCAAGTCAAGAACATTGTAGATATCGGCGCCTAAGCCATGATAAGTATCATTGGAACCACAAGTTATGGGCCTTGTAGTATCAATTTCCTTGACCCAATTTTTAAGTTTAGTTGCAGTTGCAACAGTGGCGTCAAAAATTTCATTTCCGAGTCCCCAAATAATTATTGAGGGATGATTACGGTCACGGGTTACCATGGACTTAATATCTTTCTCTGCCCAGCTGTTGAAATATAGATGGTAGTCGTTGGTATTTTTACCAGTCTCCCAGCAATCAAATGCCTCCTCGTATACCATTAGACCTATTCGGTCGCAGATTTCAACCATTTCAGGATCAGGAGGATTATGCGATGTACGTATAGCGTTACATCCCATGTCCTTCATAATCTGGAGTTCTCTTTCAATGGCGCGGTAGTTAACTGCTGAACCAAGAGAGCCTAAATCATGATGCAGGCAGACACCATTTAATTTCATGCTTACACCGTTTAGAGAAAATCCACTATTTGCATCGAAATTAAAATAACGGAATCCCATTGTAGACTTATATATATCAACCACATTACCATCGACTACAACCTGTGTTTGGACAGTGTAAAGATATGGTGAACTAGGGGACCATAAGTGTGGATTGGATACAGAAAGATTCTGGCTTAGTGTATTGTTGCCATTGGCAGCTATATTAACTGCTGTTGATGTATTTGATGCGACTGCATTACCATCTGCATCCAAGATCGTAGTTTTTAAGGAAACCGATTTTGCCGAACTTCCCTGATTTATTATCTGCGCGCTGACATTGGCTGTGGCTGAACTGCTGCTTACTGTAGGTGTTGTTACAAACATTCCGCAGTATGCGACATGGACCGGATCCGATACTGTCAGCCATACGTTGCGGTAGATGCCGCTTCCTGAATACCAGCGGCTGGTCGGCGTGTTATTGTTGACCTTGACTGCAATAATATTACTGCCGCCTATATTCAGGTATGGAGTCAGGTCATATTCAAAGGAAACATAGCCATATGGACGGGTACCAAGTAGAGTACCGTTTATCCAAACCTGGCTGTTCATATAGACTCCGTCAAAATCGATGAAAACTTTCTTACCGGAATAATCTGAAGGTATGGTAAAGGTTTTCCTGTACCATCCGATTCCGCCATCGAGATAACCGCCTCCGCTGCCTGCAGAAGAAGACTGGTTAAATGTATTAAAAATACTCCAATCATGCGGCAAAGTGACAGCTTGCCAACTGCTGTCGTTAAAGCTTGTACTTTGTCCGTTACTTACATCCCCCTTGTTGAACTTCCAACCCTCATCAAAGTTTTGGCCTCTCAATCCATTGTAGATGTCTGTACCCTTAAATTCAACGGCAGCAGCTATTGCCAACTGTTGTGGTACAGGAATGCTGACTAGAATTAATACTACTGAAAGCAATACACCCAGAACCGACTTTTTTCTCATACTAACCCCTCCCTAATCATAATATAAACAATTTATATTTCAATTTTCAAGCAGTACAGTATTAAAGTTAAGTTAAGCTATAATCGCCATTATGTTGGTCATATTCGTTTGTATTTACACAAGTGTCTTATTGATCTCAATATTACCTTAAGCCGAGTACTTTCATCCCATATAATTCTAATCTACCGTAATTATTTCATAATCAACATGCATAGATAAGATTGGTTATTTATCTTATTTTAACTAAATGCGGAAAAATGATGACTCCTCTATTGCTGATATGGCGTCAAAAAAATACCTGACTCCTCAAACTGAGGAGTCGGGTAAGATTGGACATCAAAGCTATGCTTTAGGGCGTTTCAAAAAATTCCTTGTTCAAGTTTATATGACGAAAACCCATTATATCAAGTTTTTGAAACGCCCAGTTGCTAAGTTTTTTTGATACTACTTTATTTGCTTTTATCATGTTATAGATTGTTTAGTTGGCGTGCTATTTAGACTACTGTATTAAATTTGCCTGCAATAATAATAACATCAGATAAATTTATAGCTCCGTCGTTATTCAAGTCATAAGCTGCAATATATTTAGAGTCTCCACGGACTGAATTAAATCTACTTGCTATAAGTATAACATCCGCCATGTTTATAGCGCCGTCATGGTTTAGGTCAATACTTATTTCAGGTGTTGGCGTTGGAGTTTGCGTTAGTGTAGGAGTGGGCGTTGATGTGTGTGTTGGTGTTGATGTTGGTGTTGGTGTAGCATTGGAACTGAACTTCCACCAGTTAATATTAAAAAGGTAACCACTTCCTCCGGTGAATTTCAGGTATAAATTGTGTGTTCCAGTAACGCCACTGACTGAGCAGGATTTGGTTACCCAATTCTGCCAGCCTCCGGTTCCGCTGACTGCGCAAGTCCCAATTAAAGTACCGGTAGCGCTATCGAGTCTGATCTCAATATTTCCACCGCTGTTGGCGCTGGATACTCTACCCTGAAAGTTTATTGCTCCGCTGCCAAAATTCACATTGTTGTAAACAACATAATCTCCATTCTCAATATTCGCGACATTTTGTCCGCCCTCACCGCAGCTTTCAGTCGCAATTCCCGACTGAGTATCATAATTTTCCGCTTCGTTCTGTGAAAAAGCCGAACGGCTACCAATTAAAGTAAAATATATGCCATAACGACCTGTATACTTTTGATAATAAGGAGTAAATACCAAAATATTGTCGGCGTCGGTATTTTTTAAATTAAATTCCAATTTTCCTGGTGTTTGAACCAAATTGGTCTTAATATTACCAAGCCAGTCATCTATAGTGGAGTTGGTTGAGGAATTAATCTTGATAGTATCCCTTACTGTAACAGTCTTAGTAGCTGTAGTTACTCCCCATCCCACTGAAGACGTCGTCATGCTTTCTGAGCC
>JAUZPS010000450.1 GCA_030705945.1 Bacillota bacterium | reverse complement strand
TAATGGGTTATGGTCATATAAACTTGAACAAGGAATTTTTTAAAACGCCCTAACACATAATTTATATTAAATTTTATAATCAATTATTTTTTAAAATTATATTAAAATAAGAATTCAATTTATTTTGCAATAGATATTTTACATCCATTTATTATATTGCAAAATATATACCTTGATTCATAAGTTGCGAAAGTTCAGCTTTGCATAGTAAAGTGCAGACGTATTAACTGCATTTTTAATGTAAAATTTTTTCGCAACTTATATTTATATTAATATAGTTATCAAAACTAGTCAAATTCTGTTTATTTGATTTGAGTTCTATATAAAAAGTTAGTATTAAATATCAATTTGCTTAAGTAAAATTGTTTTATAAGATAATGTAAAAATATGTAAAACTCACTTAAAAGATTTGTTATTTAATTGTTTATATTGGTGATAAGGCTTAAATGACTGAAAATTAGTTGACTAAAGTGAAAATTTTGGTTAAAATTTAATTATAATTTAACTATAATCATGTAAAAATATAAGTTCTGACTTACAGGTTAACTTAAAAAACGACAGACTATTAAAATTGTGCTGTCTCATTTATTTTTTATCACTGACTCAAATTAAAATTAACCAAAAAGTTTAGATATAATCAGATAATCTACAAATTTTATTTTTATAGCGGTTACATTTTATAATACTAAATATAGAAAGTATACGTGTATATTTGTAAGTAATGTGCTGTTGTCTGTAATTGGCAATAGTATTTTACAAAATAAATGGAAGCTTGTTTAAGAATATGTTCTTTGAAAAGTGAATATTGCGCGCTTTATTCATAATAAACATCAAATTAGAGTAATTAGATTAGTATTCATAGAAATTATACTAGTGGTGATATACTGCAAAAGGTAAAAGAAGGTGTTAATACTAGTACAATACTTCTATGTCATGTTTTATAACTTGGAAGCTTATCTACAGTATTAAAGCTTCTATTGACTTTTTCTTTTAACTTCTAATATAACCTCTTGCTAGTATTTCTGAATATTCTAAGATATTTTATCCAATATTGTTCCGGTACATTGACTATTATTGATAACAGCTTACCTTATTAATTTTTAAGTATTATTTAGTATAAAAAGATAATCTAGTTTGAAATGGTAGTTTTATGTAACTGACAAAGGCTAAATATTGAAATATTGATATGTGGGCGCAAAGCTTACTTATTAAATTAAGATATTTAGTCAAGTAAAATATAAATAATATTTGGATAAACCTGTAGCAGGAGTGTTTGGTATATTTCTTGAATTTGATAAGCTAGATAAATCTAATTGGATGTTTAATGTTTATATTAATTATGCGCCGATAGATCACTTTTTTGAAATTTCTTGAACAGTTTCATAATTAATTTGTTTATTAAAAATAGGAGGGAAAAAGATGCTTAAAAAATTATCAGTAATTGGGCTGCTTATATTTACTTTATTAGCAGTCAAGATGACGTGTAATGCAGCTGAGCTTCTCCAAACCACAAACTTTACAGGTGGAATCAGCTTGCCATGGAACGTATCTGAAAGTGAAGAAAAAAACTCATACTCCTTTGTTAAAGATGGTAAATATGTTGTTCACATGGACTACAAAGGAACTAACAAATGGGATGTACAGATCCGCCACAGAGAAATTTCTATAGTTGCTGGACATACTTATACAGTAAAGGTTTCATTAACAGCAACTGCAAACTGTAGAATTTATGCAAAGATAGGCGACCAGGGTACTCCATACTATGAAGCATGGAATAACAACGGGAGCCCATTATCAGTTACTGCAAATCAGGTTTTAAATGTAAACCAAACATTTACAGCAAATCAGAGCAGTAAAGTTGCTGAATTTGCTTTCCACTTAGGTGGTGAATTAGCTGGCACACTTCCTTACGAAGTTCAATTTATATCAATGTCTCTCTCAGATCCACAGTTTTCACCTACTCCAACACCAGCTCCAACACCTGCAAGGGACATCCGTGTTAACGAACTCGGATATTTCCCAAATGCTGCTAAAAAGGCAACATTAAAGGTATCTGATGGAACAACTGGCACAACTACTTGGCAGTTAAAGAATAGCTCCGGATCAGTAGTTGCATCTGGTACTACCACTGCTTATGGAAAAGACCATGCATCTGGTGAATCAGTACAAATAATTGATTTTTCATCATATACAACTCCAGGTAAAAACTACCAACTTGTAAGCGGAACTGCAACAAGTTTCCCATTTGATATTGGTACTGACATGTACACAACAATGAAATATGATGCGTTAAAATACTTCTATCATGCAAGAAGCGGTATCGAAATTAAACTTCCATACTGCGTAGAAAGCAGATGGGCTCGCGCAGCAGGACATCCTAACGATGTTGCTACATTGATTACAGGAAGAAACTATAACGGCCCTGCAAGCATTAACGGTACTGGCGGATGGTATGATGCTGGTGACCATGGTAAATATGTAGTAAATGGTGGTATATCATTATGGACACTCCAGAATGAATATGAACACTCTAAAGTTTATGGTAAAGATTCAGCTTTCGCTGATGGTAAGTTAAATATTCCAGAAAGCGGAAACGGAAAAAATGACTTACTCGACGAAACTCGTTGGGAAATGGAATGGATGCTCAAGATGCAGATTCCAGCAGGTTATGACAGAGCAGGTATGGCTGCTCACAAAATGGCAGATGAACACTGGACAGCTTTAGCAACTCGTCCAGATCAGGATGCTGAAAAACGTATATACTATCCACCTTCAACTGCAGCTACATTAAACCTTGCTGCATGCGCAGCTCAAGCTGCTCGTATCTGGAAGGATATTGACTCTACTTTCTCAGCTCAATGTTTAGCTGCTGCTGAAACAGCATATACTGCTGCAAAAGCAAATCCAGCAATATTTGCTCCTTATGGACAAGAACTTGGTAGTGGTACATACGGTGACAACTTTGTAGATGACGATTTCTACTGGGCAGCTTGCGAACTTTATGCTACAACTGGTAAATCAGATTACCTCACAGATTTAAAATCATACAAGAACAGTTTAGTAATGCCTGTTACTTTATCAGGTGAATCAAATGGTATGGCAGGATGCTTCGACTGGGGCGCAACTGGCGGATTAGGAACTATTACTCTTGCTTTAGTAAAGGGTGATCAATTCCCAGAAGCTAAAGCAAGCATTCAGAAAGCTGCTGATACATTCATCGGAGTACAACAAAAAGAAGGTTATGGAATTCCTTTGGCTGAATCAACATACAATAATGAATTTGGTGGTCAATCAGAAATAATCAATGGTTATCCATGGGCATCAAACGCATTTGTAATCAACGAAGCTATTGTTATGGCTTATGCTTATGATGCTAGCAAAAATGCTAAATATTACAACGGTTTAACTGAATCTATGGACTACTTAATGGGACGTAACCCAATGCTCAAGTGCTATGTATCCGGATACGGCGAAAACCCATTACAATACCCACATCACCGTTTCTTCTGCCCACAGACAGATCCTTCATTCCCATCAGTACCACCAGGATTCCTTTCAGGTGGACCTAACTCAGGATGTCAGGATCCATGGGCTTCCGGAGCTGGTTTAAAAGTTCTTGGTACAGCAGCTCAGAAATGCTACCTCGACCACGTTGAATCATGGTCAACAAACGAAGTAACAATCAACTGGAATGCTCCACTTGCTTGGATTACTTACTACCTTGATGCTGGTATAATACCATCACCAACAACATCACCAACAAATTCACCATCAACAACTCCTACAACTACAATCGTTAAGGTTCCTGAAGATATCAATCAGGACGGAGCTGTTAATATGGCTGACGTTATGGCAATTGCAAGAGCTTTCGGTACAACTATAAATGATGTTAAGTATGATGCTAAATGTGATTTAACTAAAGACGGAGCTATCAACATGGCTGACGTTATGCAGTTAGCATTGAAATTTGGTTATTCTTATACATTATAATTTATAAAATTATAAAATAATTTTCAGTAATAACTAATATTATTCAGAGGTATGAAAATGAGTATATTTTCATACCTCTATTTATTTATGCAAATACTATTGACATATGTATATATAACCAAATGTAAAATTAGTTTAATACTATCAGGAAAAGCCCATTCTGACTTTTGGGCTCAAAGAGTAAATCCAATTAGGGTGTTTCAAAAAATTCCTTGTTCAAGTTTATATGACTAAAACCCATTATATCAAGTTTTTGAAACG
>JAUZPS010000045.1 GCA_030705945.1 Bacillota bacterium | reverse complement strand
TAAATTTATATTATATATTCATTTTTTATATTGCAAAATATATACCTTGATTCATAAGTTGCGAAAAGCTCAGCTTTGATAGTAAAATGCAGACGTATTAACTGCATTTTTAATGTAAAATCTTTTTCGCAACTTATATATATTTTGCAATAAACATTTTACCATCTCAAATTTTTATCAAGCCTTTACTCTACCTCTGCCGCTCTGTCTTAAATTAATCCCTAGAATTCCTCCGATAGATCCTGATAATACACCAATAAGAAGCATAGTGAAGGTATGTCTTGTTACAGAAAAGTCCTTAAATACCAAGCTGCTAAGCAGGTACAGCGTCATCATATAAATCAATCCCACAGCCGCTCCATTTAGCCATCCTTTATTTCTGACTTTTCTTGTGGCTGTTGAGCCGGCTATAAGTATACTTATAACTGTGGTTATTATAACCGAAGATGAAATATATTTTTCTGGAAATCGGGTATATGTTAACACGAATGCAAGTAAAGCAAAAAAAGGCACTGTAATCAAAAAAGAAATTACTAATCCCTTTATTATAGAAAATAGAGTAATATGCTCATTATATGTTTCTTTCAAACTCTGTCTATTTATTTTTCCCATAAAGCGCCTCCAAATAGATAAAAACAAGATTATCTTCATTCAAAAATACTGTTTACAATGATCAGTAATAGTCAAATGAAACTGATTAATTGATTTTATTTTAATTAACCTGTTAATAATCTATTTGAAAGAACAACTTATTAGAACCAATTGTTAAGGGCTTTTCAAAAAATTCCTTGTTCAAGTTTTGTATGATGAAAACTCATTATATCAAGTTTTTGAAACTACCGGTTGGCAAGTTATTTTTCTGATACTGCCTAAATCTAAAAATTATGATATCGAACGCTTTTTAACATAGAAAATTATAAATTGTAATCATAATGTTAAAAAGCGCTCTATGTATCTGTTAACTATAGCTGTTTATTTAATACAAATATCAAACAAAATAACAAAAGTCATATATTTGTTATAAAGCAAATATCTTTAAATTTAATGCAAAATCTTTAAAATAATATCTTTAAAGTAATATTTTTTAAAGTAATATTTTCTAAGTAAAATCCATGTCATTTTTAAGCAGGATTTTGAATTTCCTTTACTGACCATTTCATAACAACGATTTCAGTCTTTTTAATGCTTGTTTCAATGGTTATTTCATCGTCTTTAATGTTAACTATTTTACCTGAAATTCCACCTACTGTTGCAATCGAATCCCCAACTTTTAAAGCGTTGAGCATTTCTCTAGTCTTTTTGTCCCTTTTCTTTTGCGGCATATAAATCATAAAATAAAATACCAGAATAATTGGGACAAACATAATCAGCGTTGAATAATCTCCAGCTTTCATTTGTAAACCTCCTCGTTTAATAAATTTTATTGTCCTGCAATATGCGGGAAACGAAAAAAACCTTAAACTTTTGAAATATATTTAATTTCGTTATCCAAATAAAAAGAAATTAATCTTTTACATTTGCCTATCGCAAAATAACGTTAAAGCTTTCGTTATTTTGCTCCGTCAAATGTAAGATTAATAGTGCTTTTTATACAAATAAAGCAGTTAAAATAATCAAATTTTTGTATACCCAAACCCTTCAAAGAACTCATTTCTAAAATCCATAAGTCGATCATCGGTTATGGCCTGTCTCACATTTTCCATCAACTTCAACAAAAATCTCAGGTTATGCCAGGTTGTGAGTCTTATACCTAATACCTCTCCCGCTTTTAAAAGATGTCTTATATAAGCCCTTGAAAAGTTTTTGCAGACATAACAATCGCATTCCGGATCTATTGGCGAAAAGTCTCTTGAATACTTTGCATCCCTTATAATCATCTTGCCCTTAGAGGTCAGAACTGTTCCATTCCTGCCAATCCTTGTTGGAAGTACGCAGTCAAACATGTCTATTCCTCTGATTGAGCCTTCAATCAAATAATCGGGACTCCCAACTCCCATAAGATATCTTGGCCTATCCTCAGGAAGAAGCGGAACTGTACATTCTAACATATCATACATATCCTTAGCAGGCTCGCCAACGCTTAAGCCACCAATTGCATAGCCCGGAAAATCCAGCTCAAGGAGTTCTCTTGCGCTCTGTTCTCTTAATTCTTTATATATACCACCCTGAACAATTCCGAACAGAGCTTGATTTTCAGTATTATTGTGCGCATCCTTGCATCTTTTTGCCCATCTGGTAGTTCTTTCAAGGGATTTTTTCGCGTATTCAAACTCGCAAGGATATGGGATGCATTCATCAAAAGCCATTATGATATCAGCGCCAAGATCATTTTGTATCTCTATAGCTTTTTCCGGAGTAATAAAATGTCTTGACCCATCTATATGAGATTTGAAGGTTACACCTTCTTCTTTTATATCTCTCAAATCACTGAGGCTGAATACTTGAAATCCTCCGCTGTCAGTTAAAATTGGTCTCTTCCAGTTCATAAAACCATGGAGTCCTCCTGCTTCTTTTACAATACCTTCACCAGGCCTCATATAAAGATGATAAGTATTGCTGAGTATGATTTGAGCATCTATCTGTTCAAGCTCTGCAGGAGACATACCCTTAACAGTAGCCTGAGTTCCAACCGGCATAAAAGCGGGCGTGTCAAAAGACCCGTGAGGTGTATGGACACGTCCGAGTCTTGCTCCTGTCTGTTTGCACCTTTTTATAAATTCATATCTAATCGCCGACATATATCACCGCCATAAAATTTTTTAATCTATACTGTATGTATTGTTATCGAACTTTAAAGTTTATATCAATTCGCTTTGAAAACCCTTTTTCGGCTTTAGGAATCTATTATCATCATCGCGTCTCCAAAACTAAAGAAACGATACCGTTCTTCTACCGCCGTCTTATAAGCGTTAAGAGTATTTTCCCTGCCCACTAACGCGCTGACCAGCATAATAAGGGTAGATTCAGGCAAATGAAAATTCGTAATCAACATATCAACCACTTTAAACTTATATCCAGGGTAAATAAAAATATCCGTATTTCCGCTGCCGGGCAATACTCTGCCATCCGCATTTCCAACAGTCTCAAGAACCCTGCAACTGGTTGTGCCAACGGCGACTATCTTTTTCCCGTTATTCTTTGCCTCATTAATAATGCTGCATGCGTCTTCGTTTATCGAATAAAATTCTGAATGCATTTTATGCTCAAGAATATTTTCAACTTTAACAGGTCTGAACGTCCCAAGACCAACATGAAGTGTAATATACACGATATTAACTCCCATGCCTCTTAATTCATCCAAAAGGTTTTGAGTGAAATGTAGCCCTGCCGTGGGCGCAGCTGCAGATCCCTTATTTTTCGAATACACAGTCTGATAACGCTCAGAATCCTCAAGCCTTTTGGTAATATAAGGCGGAAGAGGCATCAAACCAACCTTGTCTAATATATGCTCAAAAATGCCATCATATTCAAATCTAACAAGCCTGTTTCCCTCTTCAACTATTTCTATAACTTCGGCTTTTAACAGACCATCTCCAAAAATAAATCTGCTCCCGACTTTAGCTTTTCTTCCAGGCTTTAAAATGACTTCCCATATATCGCCATTCATCCTTTTTATAAGAACAAACTCAATCTGAGCTCCTGTGCCTTCCTTATAGCCATAAAGCCTGGCCGGCAGCACTCTAGTATCGTTTAGAACGAGACAGTCTCCAACTTTTAAGTAGTCTTTAATATTTTTAAATGTTTTGTGGTCTATTTCGCCTGAATTTTTATGAAGGACCATAAGTCTTGAAGAATCTCTGTCTTTTATAGGCTCCTGTGCTATTAATTCCTCAGGCAAATCATAAAAAAAATCTTTAACTTTCATTTTATCCCTTAACCTGTATAAAAAGCACTATTAATCTTACATTTGACAGAGCAAAATAACGAACGCTTTAACGTTATTTTGCGATAGGCAAATGTAAAAGATTAATTGCTTTTTATATAATATTAAAATCATTATTAAGGGCGTTTCAAAAAATTCCTTGTTCAAGTTTTGTATGATGAAAACTCATTATATCAAGTTTTTGAAACACCCAGTTGACCATTATTTTTTTGATACTGCCTAATCTTACATTTAAGAGAGCAAATATTCATAAAAAACGCTATTTCAATTATTTTAGAATATTACCCATATAAATTAAAATAATACATTAATTTAACATTCTTTACAAGGGGGAATTTACTATATATATTTTGCGATATTAAAATAAAAAAGAGAAAATGAAATATTGCTAATAATTACGCTCAAGCACAGTAATTAGCAATAAATTCCACGTCCTCTGATTATCGTAGGCGCCACTTTGCATTTTTATTCTATAACTGTTCCCTGAAAATAATGCTGAAGTATCTGGTCATACTTGAAACCGGCTTTAGCCATTCCTATAGCCCCTTCCTGACTCATACCAACAGCATGTCCCCATCCCTTGCCTGTAAATTTATAACTGGTCGGTACCGCAGCTACAGTCTTTTTTACCCCGTTTGCGCCGATTACAGTTATTGAACCATTAGTGACCGTTAAGTCCTTAACGCCTTTGGCTGTCATAACTTTTTTAGTTCCGAGCATTGTTTTTGTGACAGTATTGTCGCCCTTTTTAATTGATATCTGCGCATCGCTTGTGACTACATACCATTGACTGTCAAACCCAAAAACAGTCCTGCATCCATCTAGCTTATATGTCCTCTGGCTCTTCGTTCCGCTTATTACCAATTCTGTAACTCTTCCTGCGTCAGAAGTTTTCGTCACTGTTATTCCTTTCATATCACCTAAATCATATCCTCTACCAAGCATTATTTCTTTAATCTTGCTGCTGGTTAATGTCGTCTCCCAGTTGTAATGATATGAGTTAGTATTTTCATACTTATCTTCGACACTCTTCAGGTAGGGTATATCAGTACCCCATACATTTTTTGCATCCTCTGTCATCCCGCCGCTAGAGCTAAAATAGAAAATTTCTGCCAATTTCCCATTGTAAGTGAGTTTTTTTCCTGCGGTATCGTCAACCGCTTTGTTCGTAGAGCTATACTCGCCGCTAAATCCCTTATACACCTGGCAATTTGTTGTGCTGCATAATTGAAAATCGTATTTTTTATGTTTGTCCTGATTATTAAGCAGGTATGTTCTCGCTGCCACAGCTTGCGCCTTTAGGGCTTCGGGACCAGCTCCCGAACCTATTTCTGCGGGCACAACTCCATATAAATATTGTTCCGTAGGTACAATATTTATTAGTGTCATATCGCTTCCGGTAAATCTTCTGACCTCAAGTTCGCCTCTATATCTTAAGTTATCATTATTATTGAGCTTAAATATGTAAGGGCTATTGGTTTCATTAGGCTTTATCCTGAGTATATTTGTATCGCTTCCGATTATGAACGCAGTCTCTCCCGTGGGCTTTGAGACAACAATCCTGTTGGTGGTCTGCGATACAACATTAAAAGTATATCCGGGCAATATCGGAGTAAGTATGCTGCTAATGTCCGTCTGCGCGGTACTCTGATCCACATAAAATCCGAACCATATCTGCCATGAATCGACAAAAGCAAGATATGCTGCGATTCCAGTCGTTTTGATACTTGTAAGAGCATCATTCGCCGAACTAAAATCCTGATAAGAATTTCCGATCTGTATATGTACGGGACCTAACTTATCTCCGGCAGGAATACTTTTGTCGGTGGGCTTGTATTCAGTCAACTTGTTATTATTCGAGTTAAAATACGAGTCTTTTCTTACCGCAACCTGTCCTGAAGAATTTTCTATGTAAATAGGAGAAAATATGTTATTGTTAACGCTACCTATGGTCAATCCATTCTGAGCGCTAATAGCAAAATTCGACAATGCCGTGGTTTCATAATAAAGACCTATTCTTAACTTATCAGGTATAGGGATTTCAGCGTTTGAAATCAAATTATCTGTAAAAGTTATATTCTGAAGAAGAAATATAATTATGAAGGATATAAGTTTTAATTGTTTAAATCCCACTGATTTAAATTTATATTTATAAATCTTACTTACTTCAGTTCTAGTCTTGTTTCCTTTAGTTCTAGTCTTGTTTATTTCAATTTTAGTCTCGCTTATTTCAGATTTAGTCTCGCCTATCTCCGTTTTATATGTATTTTCGTTTATTTTATATGTATTTACGCTTATATAATTTATGCAGCTATTAAAAAATCGCTTAAGCCTTTTACATGCTAGCATATATTAAGTTCCTCCATATTTTTAATAATAATTGTTTCAAGAACTTGATATAATGAGTTTTCATCATACAAAACTTGAACAAGGAATTTTTTGAAAAGTCCTTAATCAATAACAATAACAATAACAATAATTATAATTATAATTTCATTTTATAATATATATCGTCAAAAACTCCAATTAAATTTTTATTACAATATCGAAAATACTCGAAATTATATAAGTTTCGAAAAAGATTTTACATTAAAAATGCAGTTAATACGTCTGCATTTTACTATCAAAGCTGAACTTTTCACAACTTATGAATCAAGGCATATATTTTGCAATATAAAAAATGGATGTAAAATGTCGATTGCAAAATATATATGCAGATTGTTATGAAGTTTTTACTCGAATTTTTGTAATTGACAATGGACACTCGAAATGATATTATATTTCTTAACACAAATTAATAGAATTTAATAGTACAGTAGAGGCGCATTCTTTATAAGTAGGCTTGTGGAAATCTGAGGGGATTATCGAAACAAGCTAAAAGGAGAGAGTGCCGAAGGATATGATTTTCCCAATATTATATCCTGGGTATGCAGTTAAGAGCTGCATAACTGTCATCATTTTATTGATGGAGCGCTATCTGTTTTTTATGGAACAAAATCCTCACGGATATTTGTTTCAACACGAAGAACTGCTGGTGCTCTATGACCAGCTTTTTTATTACTTTTATATTGATGACAGGCATAGGAATTTGAGGAATAATATGAAAATTTAAAATCATTCCTTTAAGGATATCAAAGAAATTATATCCATTTAAAAGACTGGAGTAACTTTACGACTATTCCATACCAAAATTATTAGGAGGCATTTATAATGAAAAAAGTTAAATTGGCAGTTGTAGGAGCAACCGGCATGGTTGGAAGAACATTTATCAAGGTTTTGGAAGAAAGAAATTTACCAATTGAAGAAATTTATTTCTTTTCATCAGCTAGGTCCGCTGGATCAACCATAACTTTTAATGGCAAGGATTATGTAGTTGAAGAACTTACCGAATCATCCTTTGACAGAGGAATTGACATAGCTTTATTCTCAGCTGGCGGAAGCACAAGCGAGAAATTTTCTCCCATTGCCGCATCAAAGGGCTGCGTAGTTGTTGATAACAGCAGCGCATGGAGAATGGATCCAACAGTGCCCCTTGTTGTTCCTGAAGTAAATCCACAGGATATCGCTTGGAACAAAGGAATAATCGCGAACCCTAACTGTTCAACAATTCAGGCTGTTGTCGCCTTGAAACCGTTGCACGATAAATATAAGATAAAAAGAATCGTTTACACAACTTTCCAAGCTGTTTCCGGCGCAGGAATGAAGGGTTATTCAGACCTTGAAGAGGGCTTAAAAGGCGAAGCTCCTAAAAAGTTCCCCCATCCTATAGCTCACAATGTATTACCTCATATAGATGTGTTTTTAGAAAATGGTTACACTAAAGAAGAAGAAAAAATGATCAAGGAAACTAAAAAAATTATCGGCGATCAAAGCCTTAAAATTACTGCAACAACTGCAAGGGTACCTGTATTTAACGGTCACAGCGAGTCAATAAACGTTGAATTCGAAAAACCTTATGACTTAAATGAACTGAGAGAAGTTCTAAGAAACGCTCCAGGCATAATTGTTCAGGATGACCCAGCAAATAATGTTTATCCCCTTCCAATTTACACTTCTGGAAAGGATGAAACATTTGTAGGAAGAATCCGTCGTGATGAAAGTGTTGAAAGCGGAGTTAATCTATGGGTTGTTGCTGACAATATCAGAAAAGGCGCTGCTACAAATGCTGTTCAGATTGCTCAGGAACTAATCAAAATGTGGAATAACCAGTAAAGGAAGGAAAATTTTATGACAAAACCAGTTTTTACAGGTTCAGGCGTTGCAATTGTCACCCCTTTTACAGATGATGGAATTGATTTTAGCAAACTAGGTGAACTTATAGACTTTCAAATAAGAGAAGGAACAGATTCAATAGTTATATGCGGCACTACTGGCGAAGCGTCTACTATGCCTGATGCGGAACATAAGGCTACTATTAAATACGCGGTTGAAAAAGTAAATAAAAGGGTTCCAGTAATTGCAGGCGCAGGCAGCAATGACACGCGTCATGCTATTGCACTTAGCAGGTATGCTGAGGAAGTTGGAGCAGATGCAATTTTAAGTGTTACCCCTTACTACAATAAGACCTCGCAGAAGGGCCTTTATGAGCATTTTAAAGCAATCGCGAACAGTATAAAAATACCTGTAATCCTATATAATGTACCTTCGAGAACAAATCTTAATATTAATGTGGAAACCGTGAAGTCGCTTTCTCAAATTGAAAATATTGTTGCAATAAAAGAATGTAACATTAATCAAGTCGGTGACATAATAAATTTATGCGGAGAAGATTTTACAGTATATTCAGGAAATGATGATCTCATTCTTCCACTATTAGCAATGGGTGGTAAAGGTGTAATCTCAGTTATGGCAAACATAATACCAAAGGATACCCATGATCTAGTAGCAAAATTTCTTGAAGGAGATCTTGAAGGCAGCAAAAAACTTCAGTTAAAGACACTTGATCTAATTAAAGCGTTATTTATCGATGTGAGCCCTATTCCTGTCAAAGCTGCAATGAACCTGATGGGTATGAATGTCGGAAAGTGCAGAATGCCTTTAGTGGAGTTAAACGAAAAAAATCTTGACGCGTTAAAACTTGCTATGAAGACTTACGGCTTATCAATTTAAGGATGTGATTTTCTAATGATAAATATATTAATGAGCGGCTGTAATGGAAAAATGGGGCAAGTAATTACGAGGCTTGCAGCCGAAAAAGAAGAGCTTAATATTGTTGCGGGATTTGATAAATATGGGACAGCGAATAACATATATCCGGTTTTTAATGATCTATCAAAATGCAACATTAAGGTAGATGTTATTATTGATTTTTCAAACCCGGAGGCTCTTAACGATTTATTGAATTACGCAATATCAAATAAAGTACCCCTTATAGTTGCTACTACCGGCTTATCCCAAGCTCAGGTAAAGCAACTTAAGGATGCCGCTTTAAAGATACCGGTTTTCTTTTCAGCCAATATGTCCTTAGGAATTAATTTATTGATTGATTTGGTTAAAAAGGCTGCAAAGGTATTAGAATATAATTTCGATATTGAAATTATTGAAAAGCACCATAATCAAAAATTAGACGCGCCAAGCGGAACTGCTCTTGCTATCGCTGATGGAATAAACGAAGCGCTTTCGGAAAAACAGGAATATGTTTATGACAGGCACTCAAGACGCAAAAAAAGAAGCAAAAAAGAAATCGGAATACATGCTGTCAGAGGCGGAACAATCGTTGGCGATCATTCAGTTATATTTGCTGGAAATGATGAAATTATTGAAATTAATCATACCGCTACTTCTAAAGAAATATTTGCAACAGGAGCCCTAAGCGCAGCTAGGTTCTTGTACAACAAAAAACCCGGTTTTTATAACATGAACGATTTAATAAGCAGTAAATAAAGCTACAATACTCCATAAGCTTAAACCTGAGTTGTAATAACTAAAGAGTCTGAGGAATTATGATGAATTCTATAACTATAATGAATTCCTTATAGTTGTTAATCTCAATTGTTCTGCTATTAGAGCTGAGCAACAGATACAAAGCATTCAAAACAAACTGAGATGAGATTTTAGTGTTCTAAATTCTTATCACGTTATAATTTCTCAGACTTATTAAAAATTATCATTGTTATGACAATTCAAAGCATACATATTAAAATCATTATTAATCTTACATTTGCCAGGCAAAATAACGAACGGTTTTAACGGTATTTTGCGAAAGATAAATGTAAAAGATTAATTAATTTTGATTAAGGTAAAATCTAAAAATCAATTCTAGATTTAAGGAGGAGTTTTCATGCCAGATAAACCTGTAACCGACATATCAGTAACCTACAATGTAGCCTTGGTTACTGTAGACAATCTTCCAACCGATATGAAGTTTATCTCTGAAATTTTCAACTCCATAGCCAGACAAAATATAAACATAGACATGATAAATCAAGCTCCGCCTTACAGAGGAAGCATTAATATATCTTTCAGCATACCTTCCGATGACCTGGTAACAGTAATCAGCGCTTTAAACTCCTTCAAAAAAAGCGCTCCTGGATTGACAATAGAGGTTGATGCGAACAATACAAAACTTTCTGTTTTTGGAGAAGGTATGAAGAATATTCCGGGCGTTGCAGCAAAGCTATTTACTATACTAGCGGAAAACGGTATAGAAGTAAAGCTCATAACTACCTCGGAAGTTGATATATCATATCTTATTTATGAGAAGGATGTGGATATAGCGCTTACAGCTATAAAAAAGGAATTTAAAATGCAATAGACGTATTTACTGCATTTTTATAGTAAAATCTTTTTCGCAACTTATCTATATAAAAAGCACTATTAATCTTACATTTGCCTATCACAAAATAACGAACGCTTTAACGTTATTTTGTGATAGGCAAATGTAAAAGATTAATTGCTTTTTATCTATACAAGATTTATTTAGGGCGTTTCAAAAAATTCCTTGTCAAGTTTTGTATAATGGAAACGCATTATATCAGATTTTTGAAACGCCAAGTATGCAAATTTTCTTATTGTTACTGCCTTATCTGCATGTATTATTCAAAACAATACCTCAATATATATTTTTCAGTATATATTTTTATTTTATATTTTATCTTCTTCATTATCTTTAAAAACTCTTAAGAAATTCTCTCCACAAATTTGTTCTATATCATTTTGACTATAGTTTAACTTATACAACTCATTTATAAGCTTCTCCATATCATGAATTCCAGTTATTCCGTCAGGCAAAGTTTCAATTCCGTCAAAATCGCTTCCAAAGCCGATGTGTTCTGAGCCGGCTAGTGAAGAAATATATTCAATATGCCTGATAATATCATCAATCGATGCTTTTTTGCTGTCGTTTAAAAAATTGGTGTAGAAGTTTATCCCTATGACTCCCCTATTCTTTTTTATTGCGATAATCTGATCATCGCTTAAATTTCTGACATGTCCGCACAGACTTTTTGCATTTGAATGCGAGACAATAAGAGGCTTATTTGTTAACTCTATACAATCCCAAAAACCTTTTTCAGAAACATGCGATAGATCAATAAGCATCCCAAGTCGGTTCATTTCTCCTATTAATTTCCTTCCAAATGGCGTTAAGCCTCCACCAGATGCTCCATCTAAGACTCCATCAGCAATTTCGTTCCGATAATTCCATGTGAGACAAATACTCCTAACCCCTAGTTTATAAAACATTCTAAGAGCAGACAATTCACCTTGCAGCGCTTCCCCTCCTTCGATTGAAAGTATAGCTGCAATCTTTTTATCGTTTGATGCTTTAATTATGTCATCATAGCTTAAACACAGAGCAATATGCTCTTTATTTTTTTCTAATTCTTCATATAGTTTATCAAATATCTGAACTGCTCTTTTCATAGCATAAGCCTGACAAAACACCGGATCAATAAAAGCGGCAAAAAATTGGACATAATCTCCGCAACGCTTCATACGTTCTATATCTATGTGGCTATTATTCCTATACAATTCTTCTCCTGATTCCATTATTTTTGTGATGGTATCACAATGGGCATCAACTATTCTCATAAAAATCCTTTCCAAACACTTAATTTAGGAAACTATATCTTAAAAATCTACACATTGATTCAGTATACTATAATAAATATACTTTGGAGCAAACTAAATATTACAATTATATTACTTTACATTTGGCTATCTTTAAAATATCAAATTTTTAAAACTTATAATACATATTTTTTTATATTTTTTATATACATATTTTATATACATGTTGTGTACATTACAATAGAAACATGTTTCTAATCTTCATTAAGGATGTTTCAAAAAATTCCTTGTTCAAGGTTTGTATGATTAAAACCCATTATATCAGTTTTTTGAAACGTCAAGCATACAAGTTTTCTTTTTGATACTGCTATATAAAAAGCAATTAATCTTTTACATACTTTTTTATATTGCAAAATATATACCTTGATTCATAAGTTGCGAAAAGTTCAGCTTTGATAGTAAAATACAGACGTATTAACTGCATTTTTAATGTAAAATCTTTTTCGTAACTTATATAAATCACAAATATAAGTTAAAAAATACTCTATCAAAAGAAGCTTTATGTCCATAAGACTTTATGGTATAATGTTTGAAAATAAACTTAATTAAAGATTTTTTATCATGATAAACAGGAGACCTATATGCAGTTTAAATACAGGAAGATACCTTATTGGAAGTACATACCAATAATTATAATTGCAATAGTTGTATATAAACTAGTCGATAATGCTGATCAGCTTATTAATGGCGTAAAGTTTGTTCTTTCCGTTTTAAGTTATTTGTTTTGGGCTTTCGCCATTGCATATGCGCTAAACCCTTTAATGGTATTCTTAGAAAAAAAGCTCAAGATCAGGCGGGCCTTAAGCATTTCTATTATTTATTTTATTTTTACCGCATTGATTATTTTTTCCATAACAATACTAGCTCCTATGATTATTAACAGCATTACGCAATTAAATTTGAACTTTTCAGAATACGTAAAAAAAACAGCCAATTGGGCTGAAGGAAAAATCGCTGATTTTAAAATTATTGATGACCAGTATAATGTAAGCAATTATTTAAAAAACAATATGGAAAATATACTAAATCAATCTCAGAATCTTTTGATTACTTTGATTAATTATGTATTCAGCAACTTGATAAATATTACCTCTACAATTTTCAAGCTTATTCTGGGAATAACTATTTCAATATACCTGCTTTATGACAAAGAGGCTATTTTAACTACAATCAAAAAAACCCTCTATGTTGCATTAAAGAAAACATACGCTCAAAATGTTATTTCCTTTGGGAAAAAAGCTAATGATGTTTTTTCTAGATATATAATCGGTAAGATATTAGACTCGGCTATAATAGGATTAATTTGTTTTGTTTTTTGTATGGTTGTAAACATCCCTTATGCGCTTTTGATAAGTTTACTTGTTGGTATTTTTAACTTGATTCCTTACTTTGGCACCTTGATAGGAATTGTGCCATCAGTATTAATCACCCTTTTTATAAGTCCAGTTAAAGCCTTGTGGTTGTTGATTTTTTTACTTGTCTTAGGGCAGATAGATGGAACTGTAATAGCTCCCAAAATAATTGGAGATAAGATAGGCTTAAATCCGATTCTGATTATGATTGCAATTACCATTGGCGGATCTATTTACGGAGTAGTTGGTATGTTTTTAGCTGTCCCATTTATGGCGCTACTCAAGTCAATTTTTCTTAATTTTATTGATAGCAGATTAGAAGCTAACAAAGATTCTTAAATATATACCTTAATTCATAAGTTGCGAAAAGTTTAGCTTTGATAGTAAAATGCAGATGTATTAACTGCACATTTTTAATGAATAATCTTTTTCGTAACTTATATAGAAAATAACTTTATTTTAAGTCTGATCTTTGAAAGATTCCCTTATTGCCAAAAATTCTCCCATATTTTTAAAGAATAAGTCTATTAGATACGGATCGAAATGTTCCCCCCTTTGGGCCCTGAAATAATCAAATATTCTTTCAAGATCCCAGGCGGGTTTGTAGACCCTTATGCTTCCAAGAGCGTCAAATACATCGGCTATTGCGGTAATCCTGCCATACAAATGTATTTCATTACCCTTCAAGCCGTTTGGGTAACCTTTACCGTTATATTTTTCATGATGCTGATACGCAATGATGCTTGCAGTCCTTATAATCTCCTTTGTCGAATTCTTTAGCATATCATAACCGATAGTTGTATGTGTCTTAATCACCTGAAACTCTTCATCTGTGAGCCTCCCAGGTTTATTTAAAATGCTTGCGGGCACACCGAGCTTTCCAATATCATGCATAGCTGAAGCAAGGGAAATTATTTCTGCTTCTGATTCGTTCATGCCATACTTTAAAGCCAGAATTTTAGTAAATTCCGATACCCTTTTTACGTGGTTCCCAGTCTCTTTTGATCGAGCTTCGGCTATTTCACCAAGAGTATAAATAATTTCTTTCTGCGTATCCTGAAGCTTCAGGTTTAATGAAGTATTTTCAAACGCGTTTGAAATATTGTTACTGAATATTTCTATAAGATTTCTATCTAATTCTTTGAATTGGTTTGCTCCTTCAAAAAACAAAATATACTCTAGTTCAGTAATACTTTTGAAATGAAGAACAATGCTTGAATCAACCGTAAATACCCTCTTTTCAGCAATTCCTTGCATGATTGAGGAGTATATATTATCATCTAATACATCTTCGATGTTTTTATTAACCTCTGTTGTAAATCTGCCTGAAGTGGCAGTCAGAGTATATCCTTCTGAGTTTCTGAAAGCTACAAAACTTGATTGCTTTATTAATGGTATATTTCTATAAAAACAAAGCATTGAATTGATCTGTTCTAAAACGACTGAAGACAGTTTCGAAATAGACTGTACTTCAAACAGATATGAGGATGCTTCAATTACCTTCTCTAATCCCTTTTTATTAAGATTTGTCAGATGAATGCTGTCATACGCCCTTATCGACGCTACTATGGTAGTAAAAAGTTTCTGCGCAGTCAGTTCAGTCTTTTCCTTATAATCATTTATATCATAATCGATAATGACCTTTTTCTCAGGCGCTTGTCCAGGTTGTCCTGTACGAAGTATTATTCTTACTTCATAATTTTTGACTTCTTCTCTTATAAAGCGCACAAGTTTAAGACCGGAATCCTCTTCTTCCATAACAACATCAAGGAGAATTACTGCAATATCAGATGTGTTAACCAGAATATCCTTTGCCTCTTTAGCTGAATAGGCGCTAATAAACTCGAGTGTTATTTCATTAAATATAAAATCGCTAAGCACTAGCTTTGTAACTGCATGAACCTCTTGATCATCATCAATAATCATTATCTTCCATCTCTTCTGATTGTTATCCGATACGATTTCTTCAGAAGCTTCATCAAAAAAGTCCATATACTCATTATCAATGATCAAATCATTATTTGACATAACACCCATTCACCTCTCTTTCCGGTATTCTGATCATAAATGTAACTCCTTTGCCTGGACTGCTTTTACATTTTATCGACCCTTTGTATTCCTGTGTAATAATATTATAAACAATATTCAATCCCAAACCAGTTCCACCCTTGCCTCTTTTTGTTGTAAAAAACGGATCAAAAATTTTCTTTATATCGCTTTCATTAATACCTTTTCCATTGTCTGTATATTCAAAAATAATTTCATTATCTTCCCTTGTTACATTTATTGTCATTACTCCTTCAATCTCATCATCAAAAGCATGCGTCAGTGAATTTACAACAAGATTGGTAATTATTTGAGACAAGCCGCCTGGTGAAGTATAAATTTTTATATCCTCAGGGCAATTTACAACTATTTTATGTTTAGTCTTTTTCAACTTAGGAGTGAGACTTAGTAATACTTCGTTGATATATTCATAAATTATAAGATTTCTTTTTTCCTCATTTGATTGGTCAGCGGCTATCTGTTTAAAACTTTTAATAAGATTTGAAGCTCTATTTAAATTCATGATCAATATCTTAATCGTTTCCGATGTTGCATTAATATATTTTTCCAGTTCGGCTTTCTTAAGTTTACCAGTTCTAAAGAGCTCTATTACTTCATTAGTTTTTTCTTCAAGAAATGAGGCGGCTGTGACACTTACTCCGACCGGAGTATTTATTTCATGGGCAACTCCTGCAACCAAGCCCGCCAATGAACCCATCTTTTCAGATTGTATCAGCTTTTCCTGAGTTTGTTTTAATGTTTCCAACGCTTTTTCCAGTTCAGTAGTGGCTACGTCACGATCCATAGCAATTCCTAACAGTGTAAATAATATAATAGAAATATTATACGCAAAAAGAGTTGCTGCTTTATTAAATGGGCTAATATATGAAAGAATCCCCCAATTTCTTGTGGTTGATGATATTGGGAGTATCCATATTACATCTTCAGCGTTGAGTTTATTTAAATCAGGCATAAACTCAACTGGAGGGAAGTTTTCTATTGTACAGCTAACATCTGGATTATAGTCCTTCTTAGTATAAGAATTATATACTCTTTTAATGTTTAAAGAACTTTTGCCGTTACAATCCTCATCCCAGAAACCAATACACTCCCATGAATAGTTATCAACAATTTGCGGAAACAATTTCTTAATTTCGTCAATACT
>JAUZPS010000449.1 GCA_030705945.1 Bacillota bacterium | reverse complement strand
TAATGAATGGTTATATTGAAGAATTCATTAAGTTGAGAGGAACACTTTTTACAAATGGAATTGTTGTAAAAGAATTTGTTGATTTTAAAAAATACGGACCGACAACTAATGAATATAGAGCGTTTTATATGAACGGAAATTTACTGACCATCAGTAAAAATTCCAATCAATTGGATGATTGTTCTAAAGCGCCAATTGAGTTTGTAGAACTTTTTACTGGATTAAATAGCAATTTTTATACTGTTGATTTTGCAGAACTTGAAAATGGACAGTGGATAGTCATAGAAGTTGGCGATGGACAGGTTTCAGGGTTATCGCCAAATCAATATGTGTTTAAATTCTATGATGAAATACGAGCTATAATTCAGAAGGAATAACCATGCAACCATTGTTTCGTGGGTTAGGTGTCATTATTATAGGATGGTCAAAATGAAAAATTGTTTTATTGAATTCATAATTAACAATAGTGAGCGTTTTGGAATGCTTCAAAATATGTTTAAACTTTTGAAGGAAGAGAAGGAAAAAGATATTATAAATTTTAGAGAATCAAAATGGTATGATTTTTTTGATGAAGAATCCTTGATGAGCTTTTGGCGGCCTACTTCGCAAGAATTAAAAGAGTATGCTAAGCTTTGGAACGAATCTTCATTTATTAATAGATTTTTTGATCCGAGACTAAATAAAAAATGGAGGATCTTATGTATTTAATTTGGGGGGCTTTTACTGCTCTATTAACAATATTTTTGGAGTTTATCTTCCTGCAAGGATCGTTTTCATTACATAACTTTAACCCAGGCTTATTTATTCCAGCAGGTGGATGGATTGATGGTTTACTATGCGCATCAGGTATATATTTATATATGAAAATCAAGCGCAAACGTGTAAAAATAAGGCACCGTTTGTGTTCTGTGATTATTGCTATTGTGACGTTTAGCCTAATATACTTTATGATGTATTTTTCAGCATATGTTTCAGATGGGAATATAAATCATTCATTCAAAGGCGAACATATAAGTAATTATATGTATAATAAAACTGAGGTATATTCTTTTCGTAATTACCTCAAATCAATTCTTGAAAATACTACAACTATAACAACAGTCAACGGCTTAGTAACTTCAAAAGATAATTTAGGTTTTGGTTTCAATAAGTTTATGCTAATGCTTGAACTTCTAGGTTTCTGCGTAGGAGGATTAACCTGTGGAGTAATTGCTATGGAAGGAAGAGATTATTGCAGACGTTGTAAAACGGATTTTATGAGAAAACGATTATATTCTTTTAAAGATGGTTTTTTACCCGAGGAAATAGAGGGTGTAAAAAACTCTTTTGAATCGAAAGAATCTTTTAAGCAGTTTATTAAAAGAGATCAAGCCATAGAGAAAGACATTCCTTATTACGAAGCCACATTAAAATATTGCTTAAGTTGTAAAACCGCTTATATTGAATATAGATACATATACTCTAAAAAGAGCAAAGACAATAAAGTCATATTTAGAGAAGATAAAGATAAATATGAGGTCATCGAGGCGCCTTACATAATAATTTGATTAAGCAGTCTTCAAAGGCTTAATATTTTGATAATCAGCTAAAGTTGGACAACAAAAAATTCTGATGAATTATTCGCCCGACTGTTTCAAATCAAAGCCAATCTGATAGAATACTGAGCTAGAAAGTGATACAATAAATTACAGGAAAAATAATTTATTTTCAAATTAGGGTTAAATGTTATTGGAGGGCATAATGGTTGATAATATTAATCAAGAATTTCAATATAAATATATAGGATTCTGGAAAAGGGTGCTTGCCATTCTTATCGATATAATTTTTCTTATACCCATAGCTATTTTATATCTAAAGACATATAAATATTTCGTTTCACACAAAATGATTGCGCCTGTGTTAATATACTATATATTAATATACGCATACCATATTTTCTTCATTACCAAGTATGGAGGAACTCCTGGAAAACTCCTAACAAAAATCAAAATAGTTAACAAGAACTGTGAAAATTTATCGATAAAACAAGTGCTGTTAAGATATTCACCACAAATATTAGGCACATTAATATTTCTAATAATGAATTTCTACAATTTGAATAGCGAGCAAAATAAAGTCCTAAAGCTAATTAATAGCTTAATAGGATACTTTACAATGGCAGATGTATTGGTAATAGTTTTTGATAATAAAAAAAGAGCAATTCATGACTATATTGCTGGCTCGTTCGTTATTTCCAAAAAATTATAAATTTAGGTTTTAAGACTTGGACATATACCTCAAAATTGTTAAAATAAAAGCTGTTTTGTTAATTTCAATCATAGATAATTGACTTAAATTATCTTAATTTAAGAATCATCAAAACATAACAGTTTTTAACAAGCTGTAAAGCTAAATAGGCATACATCCATGTTTGCAATCTGAATTTCAGGAGAATTTAATGATAAGAGAAAATAATTATAAACTTTTCAATAAAATTCGGATAAGCATTATCGTATTAATTGTTATAGAAACTTTTGGTTCCATGATACAGGAATCAAAAATATCAGAGTGGTTTAACAAAAATACTTTATTTAAAGGTTTATCTATAAATCAACACCAATAGCACTTACTTTATTGTCATACTTTCCCAAAGAACAACCTGTAGTTTACTGCATAATTCTTACTCAAAAATTTAGGAGATTCAGATATGGAGAGAAAAGATTTTGCTTTATATAATGGTGAAAAAGATTATGTTGAAATCATTAAGTTAATGAGTGATCCTAGAAAATTCGATATCAATATTGATTGCTTGAAGCTGCGAAGAAATGTGGAAGAAATATATTTGCCGCTTACCCAACAAGAGATACAACTTGTCAAGGAACATGTGTCCGAACTTATAGAATCTGATTATATTGATGAGGCTGAAGAGGTTTTAATGGCATTGGTGTGTATTGTTGAAACCGATATTAACGAATGCTTAACAGCATTAATAAATAAGGAATATTACAGATGTAGTACAATTTTCAAAAATGCTTCCGCAGAGGTGAGAGATCTCCTGATAGAAAGGATAGAAACTGAAGATGGAGAAAGGCATAATATCCTTTGCGCTTTATCCTTGATTGGTGATCAAACCGTTTTTAATCTTTTTAACGAGTGGAAAAACAACCCTCCTGAATGGATAAATGAACTATATAAGCCGCTAGATAATTATTCCCTGGTAGCTGGATGGCAGTTATCGGAAGATGGTAAGAATAAAAATCTTTTCTCCTATGATTGTTATCCAATTAAGAAAGAAAACCTAACTTCAAAAGACCCAGAGCCATTGCTTCTTTTGGAAAAGTTCGAGGAGAAATGTAATTGGTGTGGAACAACCATGACTACATTATTTGATTTTATGTTATCCGATAAAATATTTGATTCTTTTAATATTCATGGCAGAAGGTTAAGGATTGTAACCTGCCACATTTGTTCATGTTACACCACTGTTTACAGGGATATTGACTTTGATGGCAACTCAACTTTGAGCGAATTCAATCAAAAGCCCAGCTATCTTCCAGAAATAAATCCGGAAGAAGAAAGTATCATTTCAAAGAATTCACTAAAGATATCAAGGAATAAAAGGTCATACTTTTATGGACTTAATAACAGATTCATCGGAATATCAGCATCACAGATAGGAGGCCTGCCAAGATGGGAGCAAGAACCTGAGTACCCTTTATGCCCCAAGTGCAATAATACTATGATGTTTTTAGGACAGTTACAAGGCTCAGATATAGTTGAATTTGGAGCTGGAATCTACTACGCATTTATTTGTCATGAATGCAAAATCAGCGCCACATCGTACCAGTGTGATTAAAGCTGCAGTTTTTGTGACTTTAACTTGATAATTTATCGTTACCTATTTAAAATATTTTATTTTAATAGACTTATATATTACAAACGGTAAAACTCCTAAAACAAAGGAAAATTTTTTATCAATAAAGTTGTTTACTTCCCCACTAGAACTCCAATGAATTGGAACTTTGTCTGGCAAAATTGGAGTAAGTAAAAGCATTATAATTACCGGAACTGCTAATATTAAGATATCAATTAATGCGCTCTTTTTAATACTCTTCATTTTATTGCCTCTTTCTTTTGCCTATATGTTCATGTTTAAAACTTATACTATCATAATTATAAGCATATCGAAAGACTTTTTCTTTTTACATCAATAAACTTAATATTGAAACCAATTAACCATCATAACTGTACCACTTTATAACCAATTTCTACTTG
>JAUZPS010000448.1 GCA_030705945.1 Bacillota bacterium | reverse complement strand
TTTACATAAATCCAAGTTTCCATCATAAAACCTGTTAAACTTGTGACTCCAAGACGCCCACCCGCAAGGAAGCATGTGTTTGGTAAAAACATAGCTCGCTCCATCTTTAGGTTGATACTCTTCGAGATAATTTGTACCGCAAATCCAGAGTATTCTTGTATCCTCCTTATACGTTTCCAACAATTCCTCACAAAACCTGAAAAACGTTAAATCCGGCAAATTATCGTCTTCAAGAAAGATAGCGTAATCCTCCATAGACAGAACCCATTTAGCTCCCAAGCCTATACGATCATATACTCCTTTATTTTGTTCCGCATAATTTCTAATAATTTTACAATCCCAGTTTATTGATTCCTCAACTAGTCTACGGCAATTATTTACTAGTATTTCTTCTTCATCATTTCTAGGCCCATCACTAATAAGATATAACTTTTGGGGTTTAATTTCTCTTATTCTGTCAATGATTTGTATAATTTTATCCCTCTTAAAAAAGAAAAGCGTTACAGGTACATTGAATCCTTCCATTCCAACCCTCTTTAAATTTTTAATATAATTTATGATGATGTTTTAATTTTGTGAATTTGTTTTAGCGAGTTTTTTAAAAAATTCTCTATTCAAGTTTTGTATGATGAAAGTCTATTAAATAAATTTTTGAAACGACCAGTTGCTAAGTTTTTTTTGATACTGCCTTATTTACCCCACACAACTCTATTTACATAATCTAAATAAGACAATATGATTCTTAATACCTTATCAGACACATTGGGAACACAATAATCCCCGACTTGTCTTAACATACCTTTTTGCTGTGTTTCCAATACCTTCAGCCCTTGTAAAACCCTTTCTTTTTGTAGTCCTACCATCATAACCGACGCCTCTTCCATCGCTTCAGGCCTTTCATGAGCCTGCCTGATATTTAATGCTTTAATCCCCAATATTGATGCTTCTTCACTTATTGTTCCGCTATCGCTTAATACAGCTTTCGCATTTATCTCTAGTTTTACATAATCGTTAAATCCAAGGGGTTTTAAGATAGAAATCAGAGGGTTAAATTCAATTGCTTTTGAATTTATCATTTTTCTGGTTCTGGGATGGGCGCTAACAATTATGGGTAAATTGTAAATTTGAGCAATTTCATTTAATGTACTGACTAAACTTAAGAAGTTTTCTACTGAATTTATATTTTCTTCTCTATGAGCTGAAACTAAAAAAAACTTATCTTCTTCTAATTTTAGATTTTTTAATATTTCAGACTTATCAATATCTTCTATTCTGCTATTAATAACTTCATACATCGGGCTTCCGGTTTTTATAATTCTGTCGGCAGGCAGCCCTTCTTTAAGTAGGTATTCTCTTGCTATATCGCTGTAAGGCAGGTTGACATCAGCTATATGATCAACAATTTTTCTGTTTGTTTCTTCCGGGACTCTTTGGTCATAGCATCTATTGCCAGCCTCCATATGAAATATGGGAATTTGCCTTCTCTTTGCGGCAATAGCGCATAAGCAGCTATTAGTGTCTCCAAGCACCAAAACTGCATCCGGATTTACTTCTTCCAAAATCGGATCGATATTAATGAGAATATTTCCAATAGTTTCAACTGCGCTTCCAGTGGCGCAATTAAGGTAATAATCAGGCTTTTTTAAATTGAAATCTTTAAAGAAAACTTCATTTAATTCAAAATCATAATTTTGTCCAGTATGAATTAGGATGTGTTCCACCACTTCTGATTCTTCCAATCTGTTTATAACAGCTGACAATCTTATAATCTCAGGTCTGGTGCCAACAACTGTCATTACCTTTACCTTTTTCATTACCTTATACCTCCAAATAATAAGTATCCGGTTTCATAGGATCAAAACATTCATTAGCCCACATAATTGTAACCATATCCGTGTCGCCAAGGTTCTCTATATTATGTGTATAACCTATCGGTATATCCACTACTTCCAGCTTTTCGCCACTTACAAAATACTCAATAATTTCCCTTGAATCAATTTTCCTGAAACGTATTACTCCCTTTCCGCTTACCACAAGGAATTTTTCGTTCTTTGTGTGGTGCCAGTGATTCCCTTTTGTTACACCATGTTTAGATATATTTACTGAAATCTGCCCCCTATCAGGTGTTTTTATAAATTCTGTAAAGGAGCCTCTGTTATCTGTATTCATTTTGAGTCCGTAACTAAACTGATCTTCAGGTAAATAACTTAAATATGTACTATAGAGTTTTTTTGCAAACATATTATCCATCTTTGGAATTGTATTATCATCCCGACTTTTCTTAAAAGAGTTAATCAAATCAGCAATTTCACCTACTTTAACCGTGTGTACCATCTGTACCGCGCAAAAATCTCCAACTGAATTTTCATTGTTATTTACCGCGTTAATCAATTCTTCTACCACATCATCTATATAAACCAGTTTTATTATAGCTTCAGGATCATTAACTGAAATTGGCAGTCCTCGCGCAATATTATGACAAAATGTTGCTACAACACTGTTATAATTTGGTTTGCACCATTTCCCAAAAACATTTGGAAAACGATATATTAAAACCCTAGCTCCCGTTTCCCTACCATACTTGAATAATAACTCCTCTCCGGCTTTTTTACTCCTGCCATAAGGATTATCCTGCTCAGCTTGAATAGAAGATGAAATCATGATAGGACAGGGGTTATCATACTTTTTAAGAATTTCAAGCAACTTTGAAGTAAAGCCGATATTACCCTCAATGAACTCTGATTCAACTTTGGGTCTGTTTACTCCGGCGAGATGAAATATGAAGTCTGCTTCACTGCAATATTCGTATAATAACAATTGGTTGCTATCCATATCAAATTCGAAAATATCACTATGCCCTCTATTTTTTAATTCCGCAACAAGATTTTTTCCAATGAATCCTTTTGCCCCAGTTACTAGAATCTTCATGTTATAATCAGCCTTTCTTTATTTTTTCGGTTATCCATTTTCTACAAAGATGACTTTATTATTGGAGCCCTAATTCTTTTTTTACATATTCAAGCTTTAGCAATTTTTCTTTTATCTGATCTATACTAAGTTTTTCTACATTATCGGAGTTATACTCTTCTTTAGTGGATAACTTTTGATCCCCATCTATAAAATATTTGTCATAGTTAAGGTCTCTTTTATCTGCTGGCACTCTGAAAAACCCTCCCATATCCTCCGCAACAACATACTCTTCTTTAGTAAGTAGGGTTTCATACCTTTTTTCGCCATGACGGGTACCTATAACTTTTATTTCATTGTCTGCGCAAAATAGTTCTTTAAGCGCTTGAGCTAAATCTCCAATAGTTGATGCTGGAGCTTTTTGAACCATAATGTCCCCAGTCTGAGCATTTTGAAATGCAAAGACTACGAGTTCTACTGCCTCTTCAAGGCTCATTAAAAATCTTGTCATGTTTGGGTCTGTGACAGTCAATGGCTGACCTTTTTTAATCTGATCAATAAAGAGTGGTATAACCGATCCTCTTGATGCCATTACATTACCATATCTAGTTCCACAGATAAGCGTCTTATTAGGATCTACTGTCTTTGATTTTGCTATAAAAACCTTTTCCATCATGGCTTTCGATATTCCCATTGCATTAATAGGATAAGCTCCTTTATCAGTGGACAAACAAATTACTTTTTTCACACCGTTTTCAATAGCGGATGTCAGAACATTATCTGTTCCTAATATATTGGTCTTTACAGCCTCCAACGGAAAGAACTCGCATGAAGGCACCTGCTTTAGGGCTGCGGCATGAAAGATATAATCTACACCATATATTGCGTTTTTCACGCTGGCTAAATCACGTACATCACCTATATAGAACTTAAGCTTTTCATTTTTATACAAATTTCTCATATCATACTGCTTTTTTTCATCTCGTGAAAATATGCGAATTTCTTTAATATCGCTATCTAAAAATTTTTTCATAATCGCATTTCCAAAGGAACCAGTACCACCTGTAATTAAAAGCGTTTTATTTTTAAACATACCTATCTCTCCTCAAATTAATTTCAATTGAGTGTTTGTTGTATATTTTGCAATATAAAAAATAGATGTAAAATGTTTATTGCAAAAAAAAATATATATAAACCAATTAATCTTTTACATTTATCTAAGGCGTTTCAAAAAATTCCTTGTTCAGGTTTATACGACGAAAACCCATTATAAATTAGTTATCATCTCTAGTATCTTTTCTGTCTGTTTTAAGCCATTCTTCTGATTTAATACAAATTCCTTTGCGAATAACCCC
>JAUZPS010000447.1 GCA_030705945.1 Bacillota bacterium | reverse complement strand
CAATTGTAAAGTTTTATATCAGTTTACTTTGAAAAGCCCTTTTTCGGCTGTTCAGTTCACTGTATAAAACTAATTTTACACTTGGCTATCGCTTGAGATATGGAAGGAGATATAAATTTTATATGAATAAAGTAACTATTATTTCATCTGAGAAGAATTGGCTTGAGCAAAACGCTGTAAACCAGCTTAATCAGATTAGTACATTACCAGGCGTAATAAAAGCAGTTGGACTGCCTGATCTTCACCCTGGTAAAACACCTGTAGGAGCAGCGATTATCACCGAGGGTATCATTTACCCCCATCTCGTTGGAAATGATGTAGGCTGTGGTATGGGCATGTTTATGACTGACATTGAAAAAAGGAAATTAAAAATAGACAGAATGATAAAAAAAGCAGAAGACATTCAAAACTTCAAAGAAATTCCATTACCCGAGGCAGAACAAGATACTCTGATTTCCTCTCCCCTTGGATCAAGCCTCGGCACTATAGGGGGAGGTAATCATTTTGCAGAGTTTCAGGAAGTTGAAACGATTTTCGAGGAAGAGACTTTTAAAAGCCTTGGTTTTGACAAAAACAGGATTATGCTATTGATCCACAGTGGTTCAAGGGGTTACGGCCAGGCAATCCTTGATGAAAGCATAAGGGTTCATACAGCTCAAAACGGGTTATTACAGCCTTCTAAAGCTGCCAACGAATACCTGTCAAAACACGATAATGCCGTTTATTGGGCATCCATCAATAGGGAGCTAATTGCCTACAGACTTCTTAAAGCTATGGGAATTAGTACCCAAACTGCCAGGTTGATAGGTTGCTGCCATAACAGTGTAAGTATAAAAGAAATAGATGGCAAATTGTTATACGTCCACAGAAAAGGCGCATTACCTACAGATAAAGGCGCTGTTGTAATTCCCGGTTCAAGAGGTTCTCTTACATATCTGGTAATGCCGACGGATGCAACATGTGTCTCAGGCTACTCTTTGGCCCACGGCGCAGGCCGGAAATGGGAAAGAAGCCTGTGCAGGTCAAGACTAGAAGGCAAATATACAAAAGAAAGTATCAAGTCAACTAAACTCAAAGGAAGAGTAGTTTGTGATGATACCAAGCTGCTTTTTGAAGAAGCCCCGGAGGCTTACAAGAATATCGATGTCGTGATTCAGAGTTTGATTGACTTTGGATTAGTAAGTATCATTGCAACCTTTAAACCATTATTGACTTACAAGAATTAGGAGGATTTATGTGGATACAGATTAGTTCCGGAAAAGGGCCAGATGAGTGCGAGCTTGCGGTAAGCCTTTTCCTGAAAACATATCAGAAGGAATATAAAAATAAAGGAATAACAACCAACGTAATAGACGCTGTACCCGGAAACATGTCGGGCAATTTAAAATCGGTCCTGCTTTCTATGGAATGCGAGGAGCATGAAGAGTTTATCCATATAATAAACGGCACAGTTCTATGGATTTGCAAAAGCCCTTACCGCCCTAACCACAAGAGAAAGAACTGGTTTATAAACATAGAGGCTTTTCAATCCACTGAAAAACTTAAGTTTTATGAAAAGGATGTAAAGTTCGAGTCAATGAGAAGCTCAGGCCCTGGCGGTCAAAATGTCAATAAAGTTGAAACCGCCGTCAGAGCAATTCACCTTCCCACCGGCTTGACAGTAACGGCAAATGAGGAAAGGTCACAGTATATGAATAAAAAATTAGCGCTGGGCAGGTTATCAAACCTAATAATATCAAAAAATGACGAGGAATCTTCATCACATAAAAGAACAATGTGGATGCAGCATAATGTCCTTGAAAGAGGCAACCCCATCAGGATTTATGAGGGTTTGGATTTTAAGCTCAAACAGGCGCAAGGTTATAAAAGCAAGGAGGATATATGAATATATCAATCACAGTTACACAGAGACAATTATCAGAATTACTTTTAAATATAGCAGTAGCAAGACCTGTCTTTATATGGGGACCTCCTGGTATTGACATATTAGAAAAATCTGAAGATTTTCCTAATAATGGTCCGCTTTTAATTATAACCGACGGTTACTGCGAACCTTTGAAAATACATAGAGAACACGCATTTTTAATACCAAAAGGAAGCAATTTGCCCTTTATTCCAAAAGGGAAAGTGTTTAGATTCAGTTGAAAAATCAAATAATTTTTTTAGAAAGGCTTAATAAGTAATGAACAATATAGAAGATTTTATTAATTCAAAAGTACCTGTCCGGTTTTTCCGGAATAATGATGTCAAATTCGAGAACAATGCCTTGGACGAACTACAAAGGCTTCTGCTTTTATCTGAAACGATAAATAGAGTAAAAACTTATGATACCGACTTTTTTGCTGATAAAAATGCAGATATTGTTGAAGTTGCTATAACTCCGGATTTTCATAAAGGCGCCGGCATTCCTATAGGAACAGTTATGCTGACGCAGGGTTTAGTTATTCCCCAAGCGATTGGCAATGATGTTAACTGCGGCATGCGCCTTTATACAACTGACCTTACTGAGGATAAAGTAAAAGTGAAACTCCAATTACTCGAGAAAAAAATACGCCATATCTTCTTCGAAGGCGGTAGAGATATTCCAATGACACGGACGCAGCGTGAATCCTTATTCAGAGAAGGGCTGCTTGGAATTCTTGAAACTTCCAACCAGTCATGTAGCAGAGGTCTGTGGAAATATTACGACCCAAAGCAGCAAGAAGCTGATATCCTTAATGTTAGTAATCTGGGTTCTATGATAACTGATCAGGTCATAGGACTGGATGATTTTCTGGGAAATAGCTCTCTTTCCTATGATGAACAAATCGGTTCAATCGGCGGCGGTAATCATTTTGTTGAGGTACAAAAAGTCTCAGAGATCTTAGACAACCAAATTGCAAATGCATGGGGGCTTAAAAAAGGACAGGTAGTTATTATGATTCACACCGGCTCAGTAATGATAGGGCATCATAGTGGTTTGTATTTTAGAGAAATTGTAAGGAATATATTCCCTGGCAACCTTAAACACCCTGAGAACGGTATATTTATTCTTCCGGAATCAGATAAGTTTCATAGAGAATGGAGTATGTTTTGGTCATTGTTATCTAATGCCGCCAATTTTGCATTTGCAAACAGACTTTTTCTTGGATTAATGATGAATAAGGCTTTAACCGATACCATTGGTGAAGTTAATTTTAAGCTTCTCTATGACGCTCCTCATAACCTCGTATGGAGAGAAGAAATTGACGGAAAACCATATTTTCTTCACAGAAAAGGAGCTTGTCCGTCAAGAAGCATGTCTCAAATGGCAGGAACAAAATTTGAGTATTATGGAGAACCGGTTTTTATACCAGGTTCTATGGGGTCATCAAGCTTTATTCTTGCCGGACTTGGCAGTCGGCAAAGCCTCTTTAGTTCCAGCCATGGCGCAGGCAGAGGGCTATCCCGCGGAAAAGCTATCAAAGCAGATGATGCGGCATTCAAAGATTTCATTGACCGTTTTAAAGTAATAACGCCTATTGACCCTAATAGACCAGAAATTAAATGCAGGCCGGACATATTGAAAAAATGGGAAGATGAGATAAAAGCCGAGGCTCCATATGCATATAAAGATATAACGCCAATAATTCAAACGCATGTAGATAACGGGCTGGCAAAAGTAGTTGCAAGATTGGAGCCGATACTTACGGTCAAGGGTTAAAATCTACTTTGGGAGAGTTTATTAAACGCATTTTTATAAGCCAATAGCTATTGGAGGATTGAATATTATTGTTATGCATTGAAATGTATTTAAGGCCTTTGGAATAACTCCACAAGGCCTGATTTGATCAAATTTTGATAGTCAAAATTTCGGTGTAAATCAACACTAGTCAAAGAGGTTAATGATCCATTATCCTACTCTAAAACAACTGGTAGATGCTTAAAATGGAAAAGCCTGATTTGATATTGGTATTTCATTAGGACTTGGCCAAAAGCAAAGGTACTCCTGACTTGATTATTAGAGCTTAACATGCTGGTATCCCTTTAGAGCACACGGATGATAAGGGATGTGATGTTATTGGTGCTCATAAATAGCTGACACATCTCTCTCCTGTCATGTGGTCCATACCCTTATTCATTTCTTCTGCCTAAATATTCTACACTCACGTTTTCCGTTTCAATAACCCCCCGGCGAACTGCATCTACCCAACCGGGCAAGTCCAAAAGAATATCCTGGTTAGGATCAGCGACAATTGCTGGACGAATTCTAAAACTCAACAGTACATGATCCATAATAAGTCTTGAAGTTCTGCCGTT
>JAUZPS010000446.1 GCA_030705945.1 Bacillota bacterium | reverse complement strand
CCTGCAAAGCTTTTGGTGCGGACAACAGGACTTGAACCTGCACGGGTTTGCCCACTGGAACCTAAATCCAGCGCGTCTGCCAATTCCACCACGTCCGCATATAGCATTTTTTGAATCTATCATATTATAATGCCGTTCTATATATTTGTCAATCTAATTTTATAAAATTGATTGGTATATTATGCTAATTTTATATGTATTACTTTAGATGCCACAATTGTTTTTATACACCTTTTAGCGTCTATACCAACAGGCCTAAAGAGCGGAAATAGCAAACAATATAATTATGTTAAATATAATGGGCTGCGGATAATACAGAAATTCCGATTATCACCACAGCTACCAAGGAGTAGAAGGTTATTTTAAAAGCCCTCTTTAACTTAACTGCCTCGCGTTTTTTATAGCTTTTAATTGCATATGTTCTTGGCGTTAATTTATAATCGCTACCAAACATGGTTAAACACCTCCTAGCTAATATTATAACTCTTTGATTTACATAAAATCTACAGAGAAAATTTTCCTAACGAATAAGTTTTTAAAAACATACATCAGTAACTGCATTTTTAATGTAAAGTCTTTTTCGCAACTTATATTAGATTGGTTTATAATTATGCAATTATTTCCCAGATATGTTCAAATCGAAAATTAAATTAAATATTAATCTTAGAATTAGAAATTTAGAACCAAAAATTAGTCGGGAAAACTATTCTTTATATGAACAATCTTATTAATATTGTCTAAAAGAATGTTTGAAAGTTTTGGGTCAAAATGTTTCCCCGTTTCACTTCTAAACAGCTGAATGATTCTTCCTAGCTCCCAGGCATCCTTGTATACCCTCTTTGAAGCCAAAGCGTCAAACACATCTGCAATAGCTACAATTCTTGCGTATAAATCTATGTTATTCCCCCTAACACCATTGGGATAACCCGAACCATCAAATTTTTCATGATGTTGGAGAGCAATTATCGAAGCAACTTTAATTACCTTGCCATTTGAATTTTTAAGCATATTGTAACCGACTAGAGAATGGGTTTTTATGCATTCAAATTCTTCAAAGGTAAGCTTTCCAGGCTTATTTAAAATCGAATCGGGAATGCCTAGCTTCCCAACATCGTGCATTGTTGATGCTATGCTTAATAATTCAGCTTCTTCTTCAGGCAGTCCTGCCTCAATAGCAAGAAGTTTGGAATACTCAGCGACTCTCTTGACATGAAACCCGGTCTCATTAGACCTTGACTCTGCTATTTCACCTAGGGTAAAAATAATTTCTTTCTGGCTCGTGTTTATTTCCTGTTTTAAGAAGAAATTATCAAATGCCATTGATATATTCGAACAGAAAATATCAGTTAGGTCCTTCTCCATTTCATCAAACTCTTTGCGCTTTTTGATGTGAATTATATTTTCATCACCTAATGAACTCTGAAAGTATGATGCAAAATTTTGTTCCGCATATACATTTTCTTTTTGCAAAACCGCTTTATTAATTAGCTCTAATATGTTTAAAGGTAAAGTTTCATCTATTTTTTTGCCAATTAAATCAATATATTCACCTAGGGCTGATTCTATATAGAAGGAATCTATCTTTTTACAGGCTTCAAGGCTTGATATGATTTGGTCGCTATCGTCTTTACCAATTCTTAAAATAGAATTTAACTGCACCAGCATGCTAGTAATGAGATTTTTGAAGGACTGATTTTTGTAAAGTTGGGATGATGACTTAATGATCGTTTCCAGACTTTTTTTGCTATTATCCAATATCATAATATCTTTATAAGATCTAATAGCTGTAAGTACTGATACGAACAATTTGTCAGCAGTTATTTCAGATTTTAGTTTATAGTCATTAATGTCATAATCAATTATAACTTTTCTTTCCGGGGCCTGACCTGGCTGTCCTGTACGTAAAATAATCCTTACAAGCTTGTTTCCCAGCTCTTCTCTTACATACCTAATAAACTTTAAACCACTGTCATCCTCTTTCATTACAACGTCAAGTAGGACCACGGCAATATCGGGTTCTTCTATCATTATTTGTCTAGCTTCCTCATCGGAATACGCATCAAATATCTGAAGACACCTATTTTCAAATTTTAACTCTTTAAGTATAATCTTTGTAATACTATGAACCGATTCCTCGTCATCAACCACCAGAACATTCCAGTATTCAGAAGACGTCTGTTCTTCAACTTCATCCTCCAATAATAATATAAGGTCATCATCAGAACTCAGAATTTCCTCATCTTTTTCCTCATCTATTTCACATTCGTTTTCATTGAAATTCATAATGATTTTCACCCCATTACCGTTTGAACTATCTTTATATATATCGGGTGGATATCTACTTTAGGATAGGCTTTTTATAAATTTTAATAAATTCTTTTTATATTATCTTGTAAAATTTAATTTATCAAAAGGTTTATATGTCCGCTTCATGCCTTTGTCCAAGCTTTTTAAGTTTATGACAAAATAATGCTACAAACTTGTCCTAAACCCAATTGAGCAAAATAATGCTATCAAATATCAAATAAATACATTGTAAACATGTGTAAAAATAGTAATATAATTAATATATTAGTTTTCTGGTCCTATTTTATAAATAGGGTCAGTACCTAGAAATTGATATGATATTTAATTGAAGTCTCCCCAAATCAAAAATGAGATGCCGAAACTGCATCTCATTTTTGTTTAACTGCTCGATGTTTTCTTATTTATTCGCCATATTCTGATATATTTCAACCATTATCTCCTCAACCTTCTCATAATCCGGCCTTTCAGGCAAGTCAGTGTTTTGAGCCGCATACTTGAACTTTGTTTCTAGCTCATCTACCATTTTGAAAATTTCCTCGTATGAAAAGTCACCGTTTCTGATTTTAAGAAGAAAATCCCGGTCCTTGCTTCTGTATGTATTTATTCCTTTCCCCTCAAGTATCTCTATTCCCATTATCAAAAGCCTTATTAGATGCATTGCGTGCTTGTTTAGATGCAATTCATCTTTTTTGCTGTTTCTGTGATTTAAAGTTTCATAATTCTTTATTACATTGCTCATGTCAGCAAACATACTTCTTAGGTCTCTCAATGGATAATGCTTCAAATTCAGATCTACAAATATTTCTTCTTCAAAATCCTTCTTATCAGATTTATCTAAATAGAGCTTTAAGTCTTCTCCTGTAAGCTTCTGATAATTCTCCTGAAAGTGATTGAACTGGCCTTGAATACTTCCAAGTATGTGTCCTTCTTTCTCCTTCTGAGGATAACTGTCTCTTGCCAACGCATTCTGGAGCCTTCTTAGCTGAGCTGTTGCATACCCTCCGAAAGCCTGATATGTCTTCCTTGACAAAAATATTTTAATGTTACTCTTAAGCAATTCGCCCTCTTTTGTCAGTATAAACTGGTGCTCCGGCAGAGTGCCGAACATTTCAAGGACATTAGGGTTACAATTGAGTACCAGGTTAACAATTTTTCTAAGGCCATATATTACAGTGTCTGTAGCCTTATCATCAAATTGTTCAAAGTTGGATAGTCCCCAGTAAACCCTTCTGTCTTCGATACATATTCCTCTTATATCTATATCGCTTGAGCCTACATTTGTGCCATATGCATGGGAGCCGCCTGTTGTAAGCAATATTATGTTTTTTCCGAGATTCTCATTCTCCCATAAAAAACTATACTCTTCAGTTTTTAATTTTTCTGCGATTAAATTTCCCTTCATTATTCCCTCCCCATTTCTTCCAGTGGTATTTTATAAACAATAACTAAAAAAGAGCGAATTATATTTAACTGTTTTATATAACCGCTCTTTTATCGTTAATAAATATAAAGCGGTTAAGCCATTTTATGCTGACTTAGCCGCTTATTTAATCTTGCAGTATGAATAAACTTTCAATTGAAGTTATTCTAACACCTATTAAATAGAGGATTAAGCCAATGCTTGAAGCTAAAATTAATTTGACTACTGTGACCTTCAACAATATTAAATTCAGATTTAATGTACTTTAAAATTTTCATCGCTTATCCTCCTCTCAAAATTATACCACTAATTCTAACAAACCAACGAACATCAACGCATAGTTGTTTTATATTAGCATATTTATCCACTCAGGTCAATATCGTTTTTTCAATTAATAAAGCATCAATATCCTGATTTCTTTCCAGTCATTTCGCCTATCTCAATTTTTATTACTAATGTTCGTTCAAATACCCTTTCATCATACTGGAAACTAGTCTTTCCTGTATGTTTTGTCATTAAGGCGTCAAGCGCTTTAGTTTTTTCTGCAACATCATCT
>JAUZPS010000445.1 GCA_030705945.1 Bacillota bacterium | reverse complement strand
TTGACGCAGACCAGAAGAATGCCTTTAAAGGGTGGACGAAAATATAAAATTAAGATAGAGTACTTTAATGAAATTCTTGCAGGAAAGATAAAGCTTGAGTGGAGCAGTCATTCGACAGAAAGGTCTATAGTTCCGATGAGCAGATTATTTCCAGCAGGTTAAAAAGATTAATTGCTTTTTATATAGTATCAAAAAAACTTAGCAACTGGTCGTATCAAAAACTTGATATAATGGGTTTTCTTCATATAAACTTGAACAAGGAATTTTTTGAAACGCCCTTAATAAGAAAATAGCCTACATGCTTGATATGTAGGCTATTTTTTTACAACCCCTTGGTCAGTTTACTACGATGGTTATAACGCTGCTAGAACTTGAACCAAAACTATTTACCAACTTACACTTATAAGTGAATATACCTTCATGGTCTGGTTTAACGCCAATGGTTTTTGTCTGTGGATTAGGAGTGTCATCTGTTAATTCAATAACATGGCCTATAGCTTCGTTATTTTCATAGATTATTAGGTTTTTACCGTTATTACCCCCTGGCATTTCGATATATAATGAAACAAAATCCCCTTGTTTTATTTGGTAGGAATCAGCTGAAATACTAACAGGTCCAGGTATACCTTGCGCGCCAGTCTTAACATCACCCTTTGGAGAAGGATTTGTTTTTATTGATGGTTTTATGGTTTGAAGGATTTGCAGCTTTGACTGGCTAGCTTGTTTTGAAGGCTTAACACTTGGTTGAGGCGTATTTCTAATTGGTATAGTCGGAGATGTCATATCTTTTGGCGATCCAACCGGTTGAGTTGCTTCCTCTAAAATTGATTGTTTTCCATCGTCAGATTTATTTGGGCTGTTGCTTGGAATGATGGATGTTTCAACAGAAGCGGAGCCTTTTGGCGAGTCGCTTGGCTCAACAACCACTTTATCTTCATCGCTTTCTGATAAAGCAGTAGCTTCAGATTGTACAATTTTACTTTTAGAGGCTGGTGTGGAATTATTGGAGTTATTAGATAACAATATCTTGCTGCCAGCTATAATGAAAATAAGTATGGCAATAGCTCCAGCTGACATTACAACATATCTAATAATTCTGTTGTAAGATACATGAGCTCCGTCTTTGCTTAATTGTACCTGTTTTCCGATACTTCTGCTGCTATTTCTGTCAATTTTGATAATTAAAAATTGGCCAGAAAAATTCATAACAATTGCGTCTTTTTTGAATAATTCAAGTATTATTCCTATATTTTCGCCTGATTTTCCATGCTCGATATTTAAAAAATAACTTTTTAGCACCTTTAAATCGCTATTTTGTATAAGAGTTAGAGCAATTATGTATTCTTTATTCTTTTCGATTGACTTTTTATGGTTTTTTAGTCTGTCATCCAGATCGTCAAAAGGAATAACTTTATTTGTGATAAGGCTTTTATAGAGAATTTTACTGTCTGATATATTATTTGCGACCTTTAATGAGAATTTTATCTGGTCCATATCTCTAGGGCCTAAGAAAAATAGATCCCTTAGTGTTATGCCGAATTCCCAAAGCTTCTGTTTAAATGTTATTATTTCATCCTTGTTTTCAAAATTGCGGTATAAGTATTCTTTTGAGTAATCATTTGAGGGATCTTCAGCTGCTTTGTTCTTGGAATTTTCCTCCCAGATATATTGATACATCCATTCCTTTATAAGCTCTTCTGTATATATGTTAAAGTTTTCATTACCGTTGAGATTATAATTATCGATACAATAATTGAAAGCAGTTATCGCAACATCATACTCTTTGCTATTTTTGGGGATTGCTGACTTGCCTAATACTTGGGATACTACCTTTAAAATCATATTCTTATTTTCTTCTATAAACTTTTCGCGTAAATCGTTATCGCCTTTTCGCATCCTGACAATATATTCATTAAGATTATCCTGGTTAAATATTTCATTGTTTGGGAATTCTGAGTTCATCAAATCATCTCCAAGTATAATTAATTTTTATAAATTAAAGTAATTAAAGCAATTAAAATAATGTTAATATATGTCAATAAAGTATTGTATATTTTAACTGGGCTGATGCCTGAAATCATGCTATTTGGTAGGTAAGCTTTATGTTTAATTGTCTTTTTTTATAGATGCCAAGCTGCAATTAGTTTTGTGCTAGAGAAAAAGATTTTATATTTATATAAAAAGCAATTAATCTTTTACATTTGCCTATCGCAAAATAATGTTAAAGCGTTCGTTATTTTGCTCCGTCAAATGTAAGATTAATAGTGCTTTTTATATAGTTAGGGCGTTTCAAAAAATTCATTGTTCAAGTTTATATGACGAAAACCCATTATATCAAGTTTTTGATACGACCAGTTGCTAAGTTTTTTTAATTTACGTTAACTGTTATTGTTTCACTGCTTGTCGATCCTATGCTGTTAATAAGCTTATATCTGTATTGGAATACTCCTTTAGACTTAGCTTTAAATGACATGGATTGGAATTGCTGGTCAGGTGAATTATCTTTACACCTTTTATATAAAACAATTTTGTTATTCTCATAAAGAACAATTACTGTACCGTTATTTCCACCAGCCATATTCATAAGAACTGTGTAAGTATCTCCGATATTTACAGAAGCCATGTCACAGCTAATAACAGGTAAATCCGGCGCTCCTAGAGCTTTAACAGTTTTAGGAGTAGGCGCTGGAGTATTTTTAGTCGGTTTAGGCTTTTTGGTTATTTTACTTTTAGTTGCAGTCGGTCTTATTACTTCGGTGGTTGGCGTGGCATAAGCCTTATCCGGAGTTTTTAGAGCAGCTGATTTATTGATGGATGTTGTCAAAGCTGGCTGAGATGGTTTCTTTGTAATATTTTCTTGAGCAACCGTTACTTTTTGTGATTCTAAAGGCTCTTTACTGGTATCCTTACTTGCTTCTGTTGGAGTATCTCTATTCAGAAGATAAGTGAAACTCAATAAAACAGTTAATGTTATCACAAAAAAGCCAGCGGCAAATAGTAAATATCTGACAGTGCCTGAAGGCTTCTTTACATTATTACCATTTATAACGAGCTGTTTGCCAATAAAAATATTGGCATTATTCTTTATTTTAGTTATAGAAAATTTACCTTGCAATGTAAAAATCAATGATTTCTGTTTATAATGTTCAAGAATTATGCCGACATTATCGGGAGATTGATTGCCTGCCTCAATATTTTTGAGGTAACTTTTAAAAATTCCCAGTTGACTGTCTAATATAATTGTCAGAGCGAGTATATACGCCTTATGCTTTTCAATGAACTTCTTGTTATTTCTGATATCTCTATCAAGTAGATCATAGGGTATACTTGCTTTCATTGAAAGATCTTTGAATATATCCGGGTTATATGTAAGTTTTCTAGCAGTCGCAATAGAAAGTTTAATTTGCTCTTCGTCGTCAGGAGTTAAATGAACTAAAGCGTCTATAGTAATTCCAAGTTGCCACAATCTATGTTTAAAATGAGAAATTTCATCCTTGTTTTCATAATCCCTGTACAAGTATTCATTTTCAATATGTGAAGTAAATGCTGTGGAATTTGTGTTAGCTTCTTTCATAAAATTGTATATTGAATTTTTTATAACCTTATCAGCATAAGTAAGAAAATCGTCTTCACTATCTAAATCATAATTATCAATAGCATAATTGAAGGATGTTAAACCTATTTCAAACTCTGCGCTGTTTTGAGGAACTACAGACCTCTTTAATGCTTTAGAGACAGATTTTAAAATATAACTCTTGTTTTCATCAATAAAACTTTCTCTAAGTTCACTATCCCCTAATCTTAATTCTTTAATTAATAACTTAAAATTTTCTTTAGAAAATTTGTCTCTGCTATAATAATTTGAACTGCTCAATTGATTTCCCCCATATTGTACTCACAACATCAATATATTGAGATGTACTAAAATTTCCTCTAAATGAATTATATATTAAATGTAATTATACTTCAATGAATACTAAAAAGAAAAAATAAAAAAAATAAAAAAATCAACAATAATTAGTTATATAAAAAGCAATTAATCTTTTACATTTGCCTATCGCAAAATAACGTTAAAGCGTTCGTTATTTTGCTCCGTCAAATGTAAGATTAATAGTGCTTTTTATATATATAAGTTCCGAAAAAGATTTTACATTAAAAATGCAGTTAATACGTCTGCATTTTACTATCAAAGCTGAACTTTTCGCAACTTATGAATCAAGGGATATATTTTGCAATATAAAAAATGGATGTAAAATGTTTATTGCAAAATATATAGTTATAATTAGGAGTCTTAATTCTTGATGTGTATACCAC
>JAUZPS010000444.1 GCA_030705945.1 Bacillota bacterium | reverse complement strand
GCTTCTGAACGCAGGTCAGCATAGCGTTTTGGATCCGTATATCAAAAGAGGAGATATCAGAATTGTCTCAGAAAAGTGGACTGAAGGATGGGACCCTGCGATTGCCTATGCAAACGTCAGCGCCGCTCTCATTGAAAACGATAATAATATAACTGCTGTGCTTGCGTCAAATGACGGCTGCGCAGGAACTGCTTTTCAAGCTTTGTCCGAGCACAAACTAGCCAGCAGGACGGGATTGACCGGACAGGACGCGGACATAGCAGCATGCCAGAGGATAGTTGAAGGAACTCAATCCATGACAGTTTACAAGCCTATTGAAAAGCTGGCTTCAAAAGCAGCAGAGATTGCTGTTATGCTCGCAAAAGGCCAGAAGATTACCAACGCCGCCACATTAAACAATGGTATGGCTGATATTCCGGCATTTTTAATAGACCCTGCATGCGTTGACAAAACAAATATCGATGATGTAGTAATAAGGGACGGCTGGCAAAAAAAGAGCGAGGTTTATATCAATGTGTCCAATTGATTATATATAGATAACCAAATGCAAAGTTAGTTTTATATTAGTTGCCTGAACAGCTGAAAAAGAGCTATTCGAAGCGGATTGACGTGAATTGACATAAAACTTTACATTTGGTTATCTATAGAATCGCATAGTTCTGTATAAATTTAACAACTCCATATCCTTGTTTATGTTCAGGAGTTTATGGTGTCTTTTAAAACATAAATTCGTAAAAACGCGCTCAGACACCATAATTCTCATGACGGATATTTAATGAAATAAAAGCATATTTCCAGTTTTGTTTATTCCTTTGGCAAATAAGATACCGGATTAACTGGCTCATCGTTTTTAAGTACTTCAAAATGAAGATGAGGCTGCTCTGCTGATTCAAATACCGCTGTATCTCCAACGCAACCTATAATATCTCCAGTACTGACCTTTTGATTTGTTGCTACCATATTGCTGCTGGCTAGATTTCCATATACCGTTTTAATCCCGTTGGAGTGATCAACAACTACCGTAATTCCATATTTAGGGTCATTTTTTATATCACATACATAACCATCTGCAGTAGCTTTGACAGCGCATCCTTTCTCGCAGGCAATCTCTATATACTTATGAGTCTGCCATTCTTCCAATGTTTTGGAGAAAATAGGCTTGTCTTTTGAGTATTCCACGCATACTTGTCCAAACACAGGCATGATCATATCGATTTTCTTGCTGCTTGAAATATTTCTACCAGACGCTGCTTTGTCAACCTTTGAATTGCTTTTTGGGGTAGGCTGCGCTTTGTTTGCGCCACTAGCTGTAGGCTTTGCGCCAGCTGTGGGTTTTGTGTCTGCTGTAGGTTTTGCTGTTGCTCCCTGATTTTTTGCTTTGCCTGAATTCTGGTCATAAGTAAATTTTCCTGAAGCTTTTCCGGCTATATTGGAAGCAGGCTTATTAATATCTTCAGGAATTACATTTTGAGAATTATTTTTTACTTTTGGATTCTGATCAGGACCCATTGTTAAAAATATTGTTGCTCCCAAAATACAGATGCATAATGTTAAAACAATGTAAAACATCTTTTTATCAAGGAAGTTTAATATTTTTTTTCTTGTTAACTTTCTTTCGGGGAATAACTTTTTAATATTCACAATATCCACCTCCATAATTTATTGTTTCCTCTAGAAGGAACAATATACATGAAAATAAAAATTTACTAATTTCTATTTGTCGGTTATAATTAAACTATATTATCATTAATCTTCAAGGCATATATCCAATTTATCTACGTAATCAATTCTTAGCAGATTTCTTAGAGCTTATATTTTTTAAAGCCAATATTTAATAAGACAAACAGAATATCATATTTTTGATTGAGTTTCTAAGGAGGCGTTGAATTCTTAATATTTCAAACCTCCTGTAGATAATCAAATGTAAAGTTTTATATCAGTTCACTTGGTGGGTCTCGCTACGCTTCATTGTTATATTTTTTATTAATTTAATTTTTTATTAGGAGGAAAAGTAAATGAGAATGGAAGTTATGTCAAAAGGGAAAAAGAAAAGGAAGTCCTTATCGTTACTATTGGTTCTGACAATTGTAACCTCAATGTTAATTGCAGTGATGCCTTCAATGAAAGTATCCGCAGGGGGAGACGTTGTTTCCGCAAACGGAAAACTAAAGGTTGTAGGAACGCAATTGTGCAATCAGGCGGGTCAACCCATTCAATTAAAGGGAGTTAGCTCGGCAGGACTTCAGTATTATGGGGACTATATGAACGCAAACAGCATAAAATGGCTCAGAGACGACTGGGGAGTTACTGTCATCAGAGCGGCTATGTATACGGCCGAGAAAGGTTATATTACAAACCCTTCATTAAAAGATAAGGTCAAAGAAATTGTAAACGCTTGTACAGACCTCGGTTTATATGTAATCATTGACTGGCACATACTTTCAGACGGTGACCCAAATACATACAAAAGCGAAGCTAAAGCTTTCTTCAGCGAAATGTCAAGCCTTTACAAAAACAACAAGAACGTATTGTATGAAATATGCAACGAACCAAATAAGGTTCAATGGTCATCAAGTATCAAGCCATACGCAAACGAGATAATCCCGGTTATCAGAGCAAATGATCCTGAAAGCGTCATCCTCGTTGGAACAAGCAACTGGAGCCAGGATGTTGACATAGCTGCAAATGATCCGCTTAATTTTCCGAACATTCAATATGTGTGTCATTTCTATGCAGGAACTCATGGACAGTTTCTCAAAGACAAAGTAAACACGGCATTGAGCAAAGGCTGCGGCGTATTTGTTACAGAGTGGGGAACAAGTCTTTCTTCAGGAACAGGCGGTGTATTTATTTCCGAGTCCCAAAGCTGGATAGATATGTTAAACAGCAAGAAGATCAGTTGGGTAAACTGGTCACTGTGCACAAAAGCAGAAACCTCTGCCATATTAAACGCGGGAGCAAGCACTCAGGGCGGATGGACCAGCAGCAATCTTACTCAATCAGGCAACTTTGTTAAGTCCCTTATGGGAGGAGGTATTCCGTCAACAGTTCCTTCTAATACAAATACGCCAACAAAAGCGCCGACCAATACTCCGACGTATACACCGACTAAAATTCCTTCTTCAACTACTGTGGTTGAAGATATAAATGGAGACAGAACAGTCAATATGGCGGATGTAATACTTATTGCAAACTGCTTCAATACAACTTCATCAGACAGCAAATACAACAGAAAATGCGATCTGAATGATGACGGCGCCGTAAATATGTCGGATGTTATTAAGCTTGCGGTGAGGTTTAATTATACATATTAGGGTGTTTGGAGTGGAAGCGCTTTATTGAGTTTATGCTTGGTAGGATAAATTAGTGGAAGTATTAATGATATTTTTGATCGATAAATGAATAGTGATTTATATTTTTAAGTAATGGGGCTGACCAAAAAGATAAATGTTATCTATTGGCCAGCCTCATGATTTTTAGCGGTCTTGTTTAATTCATAATTTCCCATATAAGATTTAATCGCGTTAGCAGGACAACTTTTTTTGCATTCACCGCATCTTATACATTCCAATCCATTAGGCTTTTCATAGATACTGTGTTCTACAGGGCAAATTGACTTACACTTTCCACACTTTGTACACTTTTCAGATATGACTTCCATCCTGTAGAAACTTACCTTATTGAAAATTGAGTAAATAGCTCCAAGGGGACATGTAGTCCTGCAGAACGGTCTTTTTGACGCAATTGAAAGAATTATAAACCCAACCAGCAAGATCATTTTCCATCCAAATAAAATTCCAAGGGTTGACTGTAGGTCTTTATTTGCGATTACCAAAGGTATTCCTGCCTCAAGCGTACCAGCTGGACAGACCAACTTGCAGAAATAAGGAATCCCGGATCCCGAAATCGGTAAAATAATAACGATTCCAATTAGTATAAGGTATTTAAGCTTACTCCAATGGCGATTGATACTGATTTTTTTGAAGGGTATCTTATACAGCAGCTCCTGAATATATCCAAAAGGGCAGATCCAACCGCAGACCATTCTTCCCACTAAGGTTCCGATAAAGATAAGAATTCCGGCAACATAAAATGAAAATTTATACCTGACATCCAGAGCTATGGCCTGCATTGAGCCAATCGGGCAGGCACCAAGGGCCCCGGGGCAGGAGTAACAGTTAAGTCCCGGGAAACATAACTTTTTTAAGTTTCCATTATATATGGTTCCGCCTATAAAGCCCTTTATATAGGAGTTTCCAAGTAATAAGGAAGCAAGCTGGACAAAATATCGTTTGAATTTAACCAATGCCAATACACTCCAAACAT
>JAUZPS010000443.1 GCA_030705945.1 Bacillota bacterium | reverse complement strand
AGCCACCATCTATTATGGCAATCAGGAAGCATGGGGAACCATTGAGTACAACGCCCAGGATGTAAAGGATAAAATTCTGCAGATCGTAAGGGAGACGGGCTGTGAAAAGGTAAACATAATAGCGCATTCCAAAGGGGGCTTAGATGCCCGTTACATGATCAGCAAGCTTGGTATGGAAGACTATGTTGCAACTCTCACAATGATTGCTGTGCCTAACCAGGGTTCTAGAATTATCGATTTTATATACATATTGCCAAAATGGTTTTATGGAACTGCGGGTAAGTTTATTGATAAGTATTTTAGGCTAATCGGAGATAAAAACCCGGACTTTTTTACCGCCAGCAGACAGCTATCAACCTATCACAGCAAAAAGTTCAACGAGGAGATAGCTGATTCTAAAAAAGTCTATTATCAAAGCTATGCTGTAATTATGAAGAATTTTCTTAGCGACTATATATTATCCATTCCATATATCATACTCAGAATTATGGGCGGTGAGAATGATGGCTTAGTAGAGATCGAATCTGCCAAATGGGGAGAATTCAGAGGAACATTGACAAATAGATATAACAGAGGCATATCCCATGGTGATATTATAGATCTGCGTAAAGATTCCTATAAAGGATTTGACGTCAGGGATAGATATATAGAAATTGTTGCAGAGCTTAAAGATAAAGGATATTAATTTTACCGATGTCTATAGTTTTAGCCATTACTTCCTAAGCTATTTAATATTTATCGAGTATATCATATACCTTGTCAATCTTCTTTTTACCGGCAAAATCAAACCATGCAAGATCTTTCTTCTCTGCCAAAACATTTTGCTTAACTTTTTCAATTAAGCTTTTTTCAAATAGCAAGTTTCCTCCAACTTTATTGTTTTTACTATAGTTAAGAATATCCTCCAATTTGTCAGTTTTTCGATCACCCGCAGTGTTAGTCAATAGATGGGTTTTTGTTTCCTCATTAAAAACGTAACCCTTGCTAATTAGCATTTTCAACACCAAACTACAATTAACCTCAGAATCAACAACCAACCTTTCCAATTGCTCATTATCAAGTCTTGGACCATTGTTGAGATAATATGATAATGCTTCCATATCACCTCTGCTTGTAAGATCATCCAAATGATCAACAACATATTTATTATCAAGGCTTAGACCTTTTTCAATCAAATAATTAAACATCTTGCTGTTTCTCACAATCGTATAAGACATAACTTTGGAAAGCTGCGGCTGGCAACCATTTTTGAAAAGCAAATCTATAAGCTCATAATCTTCCTTGTCAATTGCATAAGTCAAGACAGAGACTCCAAGCTCGCTGTTAAGGTTTGCGCCTTTAGATATAAGTAATTTTATTATCTTCTTTTGCTTAATGCTTTCAATGTCATTTATAGGTCTATTAAACCACCCATCAAGGTTAGTATCTGCTCCATGGTTTAAAAGATATTCTGTAGTATCATAATTCTGACTGAGCACTGAATATGACAGGGCGTTACGATTAGAGTAATCTAGTTTATTAACATTCGCGCCTCCCTCAACCAAAACCTTTACAACTTCAGGGTAGTTAACAGCAGCGATAAGGGGCGGACTCTCATTTAAAAACGAACTATTATCATTGATATCTAGGTGTTTTATAAGAGCCGCCACAGCTTTGGGGCGGTTGTATGTTATTGCGGCAAAAAGAGCCTTAACTAGGGTTTTATTATTATAGCGCTTACTTTCAAGCTGTTTATTAAGTCTATTTACATTTCCAGCCTTTGCCGAATTAGTTATATCTGTCATAAAGCTGCTATAAACTGTTGATACAGAAATCATCAATACAGATACGATAATCACTATATAAAATATTTTTTTCATATCGATAGCCACCTCTCTTTCTATTCAAACCTCTTGTTATAAATCCTAATAAGTTTTCCATTTAACAAATAAAGCGGAGCGGGAACTATCAAGCAAAGCGCTATTACAATATCAAGTCTAAAAAAGTATCTTGTATTCGACAAAATTGCAGAAGATATCAAAGTGAGAACAAAACCTGTGTAATAGGCAATCACAACCCTTATAACTCTTTCATAGGAAGGAACAGTTGTAAGACGTCCTGTCAGTTCCAAATGATTATTTACATATATCTTCTTTGAAATGATATAGAATAAAGCCGTAATTGCTAATAATATTAATGAAAGAGTAATTATGCCTGATATACTTGTGAAAAACGCAAACATCCTATAAATAAAATTACCTATATTAAATCCACTATTTACTGAATCAATTCCATTGCCAAAAGCTAAGCTAACACACGGATTTCTTTCCATTATCGCAATAAAGAGGAACATCAAGGTTATTGGGAAACCCACAAAAAGTACTGTTAGGAGGCTGCCTATAATAACTGAACCATTTAAGGACTGAAGCAGCATCATTAACCCAAATATAAACAGGGACAATGATACCCCAATCACAAACCAATAAGTGATATACTTAAAATAATCTTTCCAGCAGAAATTAAGGATTAATTCAGTATTCATCAAAGCATATACTATGAAAAATGAGAAAAATATATTATAGCTTCCAATCAACCACTTTGATTTGATTATATCGGCTCTTTTAAAAGGCATTGATGTAGCGCATGTATATGTGGTGATCTTTCTTTCATAATTAAATAACGCCGATGACATAACCAGCATGGTTACTGTCAGTAGAAAAAGTCCTGCACTATACCTAAAAAGTTCTGGTCCAAGCAATATTTGTATTTGAGGGCCAACCCCAATTATGGTAAAATCATTTTTTTGAACTAAATTTAAACCGAATATAAGAAATAGTTCTAATGTAATAACAGGTAAAAACCATTTCCCATATTTCCAATCCTTATAAAGCAATGCTTTGTTCCCGATTTTCATAAACCCCTTCAACCCCAAACAGATTAACACATATTTCTTCCAGGTTTATATCGATTTCTTCCATGAGTGTTATGCCGCAAGCTTTAATTTTTTCTTCAAATTCATGAGAATAGTCTCTGGTAGTTATGTAATAAATGCTTCCTATTTTATTTATTTCGCATATTTCTCTGCTTTTTAAAATATGTTCCGGAGCTCCATATTCAAATATGATCTGAAGCTTCTTTACCTTTTTCTTCAGATCATCAAGGTTCCCATTAAAATTGATATTCCCTCTGTCCATAACTACCATGGAGTCACATATCTTTTCGATGTCCACCATGTTGTGTGATGAAACCACAACCGTAGTTCCTCTCTCTGCGACATCATCTATCAGCACTTCCAGAAACCGTTTCTTTGCGACAGGATCCAATCCTGAAGTCGGTTCGTCCAGAATCAATACTTCAGGCATAATACATAGGTTCAACATGAGGGAAAGTTTTGTCTTATTTCCTTTTGAGAGCTCTCTTACTCTCTTTTTAGCGTCTAACTGAAAATTTCGATTCAATTCTTCCAGTCTGGATATATTAAATCCTTTATATGCGAGCCTGTAGAATTCAATCATCTCTTTAACCTTGAAGGTATCATAATAGTGACTGAAATCAGGCACATAACCTATCTTGGTCTTAACATCTGCATTTTCGAAAATCTGCTCGTCGTTTATAGTAATAAAACCCTTGTCAGTCTTCCAAATACCAGTAAGGATCTTAATGAGTGAAGTCTTTCCAGCCCCGTTAGGACCAATCAAAGCAAGGATACTTCCCTTCTTCACTTCAAAATTAACTCCCTTCAGTATTTCAGATTGATTTATTTTCTTACTCACATCACAGACCTTTATCAAAACTCTCACTTCCCTTCCATTTCTTTATAAGTATCATTGACAATACCAACAATGTCATTTTTATTTAACCCCAGATAGTAAGCTTCTATAATAACATCCTTGATTGAACTCCTGATCTTAAGAAGTCTATCCTCATCATCCTTAGGCTTATAATAAGCTGAAACAAATGTCCCCCTGCCTGAAATTGTATCTATAACCTTCTGCCGCTCAAGCTCAGAGTATGCTTTGCTGACAGTGTTAGGATTGACAGTAATAAGCCTGGATAACTCCCTGACAGACGGGATTCTCTCCCCCGCCTTCAGGCTTCCTTTTACTATATTTTCTTTTATGCCATCTACAATTTGCTCATAGATAGGTTTACTGCTTCTTGGATCTATTTTTACCATCACTATCCCACCATATCGTACTAAGTGTACTACTTCATGTAGTACACTTTAAGGATAACATATTAAGCAACTTTTGTAAATACCTATTATTAATTAAGGGCGTTTCAAAAAATTCCTTGTTCAAGTTTTGTATGATGAAAACTCATTATATCAAGTTTTTGAAACGCCCAGTTGCTAAGTT
>JAUZPS010000442.1 GCA_030705945.1 Bacillota bacterium | reverse complement strand
TAGTATATTTCCCATCAACGATGGAAGTATATGCAACTTTTCCATGCCCCGAAGGTACAAAATAAGGAACTTTAAGTTTTTTTCCAATAGACAGATTCTGTGAACTAATTTGATTTGCCTCACGAATAAGATCCACTTGCGTATTGTACCTCTGCGCTATATTCCATAAGGTATCCCCTGGTTGAACAACATAGAAGGTAACTCCTGGCGGTACTATAATCACATCATCCTGCTTAATTGAATAAGGTGGTCGTATATTATTTGCTTCAATAATCGCTGCCATTGGAACTTTAAAATTCTTAGAGATATTGTAAATAGTATCGCCGGCCTTAATCCTGTAACAATAGTCACCAGGCGGCATGGATAGTTGTACTCCAGGATATATTACGTAAGGAGCTTTTATATTATTGGCTATAATGAGGGTTTCTAAAGGTATAGCCCACCTGTTAGCTATCTGGTATAGAGTATCTCCTGGTTGGACTGTATAAAAAATCTGGTTCATATTGAGCCACTTCCTCCTTTTTAATTCTACCGTCATAATATTTGGAGCTTAAACAGTACACTGAGCTATCGAAAGTAAAGTTTTATACTAATTACGCTAAACAGCCAAGAAATCGCTTTTGCTTCTACTTTTCCTCTTTTAATGTATACAATTTCACTAAGGGTATAAATCATTCAATATGTATAATATATGATTTATACGCGCTTGGTGACAGTCAGAAGGAAAATAACTTACTTTTTAAGCAGTGGAGTTGAGGAGGGTATCTAGTTTTTGACCTATATAAAAAGCACTATTAATCTTACATTTGACGGAGCAAAATAACGAACGCTTTAACGTTATTTTGCGATAGGCAAATGTAAAAGATTAATTGCTTTTTATATAGATCGATGTTTAAATGCATGGTAAGCCATATAATGCTATTATTGGATATTAATCTAGGATTATGAGCCTTTAAAAAACTTGCTTTAGCTTTGTTCAGAAAAAAGCAAGAAAGTAAGAGAAACAGAGGAGGTGAAGGAAGGATCAGGCGCAGCAAATTATTTGAAGGATGATTTTAACATAGTACCTTAGTTATAGATAACCAAATGTAAAATTAGTTTTATATTAGTTGGCTGAACAGCTGCAAAATGACTTTTTATCGGTGTTTGAGCTAGCAATGAAGCGTAGCGGGACCTATCAAAGCAGACCTGCAAAAAACTTCTCATTTGGTTATCTATAATCGCTTGTTACTTAAGACATTATAACAGCGTTAAATTTTGCTGCAATCATCAATATATCAGACATGTTTATAGCTCCGTCATTATTAAAGTCATATGCTTCAACAAATCCTGCATTTCCATTTACAGTATTAAATGCTTTAGCTACCAGAACCACATCTAACATGTTTATAACGCCATTATGGTCCACATCAATGCTTTTTGCAACAGTATGAGTTGGAGTAGGGGATAAAGTAGGGGTTGGTGTAGATGTAGAGTTAAGCGTTGTTGTGGGTGTTGCTGTTGCTAGCGGGGTCATGGTTGGCGTAGTTCTGCAACGGTCAAAGAAGTCGAAAACATCAGGCAACACCAGTTTTACCATTCCTGGATGGTCAGCGTTTACTTCCTTATATTCTGATTTAAAGCCGTTATTTGTCAGCCATTTACTTAATGCTCTGCTTGAACTCAAAGATGCGGTGCCTTGCGTTCCTTCCGTTACAAAGAGTGGTACATTGCGTAGCTTTTCCCATGGATACCCAGTCTCCTGCACGAATGGTCCGGACATAGGCGCTAAAGCTCTCCAGTTGTATTTTGAATACTTACCTCCAATATACCATGTACCGCCACTTCCCATTGAGTGTCCAGTAAGAAACATCGAAGAGGTGTCTATAGGATACTCATTCAAGATTATTTCCAAGACGTTGATTACGTCCTTTTCACTGAGCTCATTTGTACGTTCGCTTTCTGTTGTAACTTGAGACATGAGTTTCGCAGCCTCATCTGGCTGGCCGAATGCGGCTCCATTCCTTAAGAAGTTACCATATGCTCCAGTATCGCCTAAAGGCGAGACCAGTAGGTATCCATGCTGCTGGGCAAGTTTTAAAAGTTGTCCGTCATTCTGATCAAGATATGTACTTTCATCACACCATCCACCATGCAGGAACATTACTAAGGGCAATTTTGACTTTCCATCCCAATTGGTCGGAACATAGATGCGGTAACGTTCTTTTGTATTAGCTTCAGAAAAGTTGTATGTCCTATGTTGATCGCCCTTTGCCCGCCACTGTATGGAACTGGGATCTGCAAGGGACTTTGCAAGCTTCTGGGACGCAATTATCTGAGTCTCAGCATCAAGTGTTGTGCCAAAAGAAATTGGCCGTTCGGTTGCGGCTTGGACAAATACTACGTTAAATATCATTGTTAATACGAGCGTCAAAATACTATATCGGGCTCTCTTCATAATTATATTCTCCTATTCTAAATTCTTCTTATTTTTTCAACTTATAATAATTATTCGCAATAAGTAATATTTTCGATACTAATTTTTTAAGGACAAAGGGACCATTATTTTGTAATCCTCTTCATAATCTCCAACCAGCATCAATACTTTTTTTGACATGATCAATACCTCCTTGATTTAATTTATATATTATATACCATAAAATGTATGAGAATACAATTGGTTATACCAACTCTTCCAAATTAATTAGATAATCATTGTTAACATCTATATATAAACCGAATTTCTTCTTCCAAAAAAGTTTTTGTTACTTATTTGTTTTTATTAAGTATAATTAGGTGAAAACCAAAAAATGACTTAGGTAGTATTAAAAAGAAAATTTTCAACGGGAGTTTCAAAAACCTGATATAATGGGTTTTCATCATCCAAAACTTGAACAAGGAATTTTTTGAAACGCCCTTAAATGACCCGGGCATGCAATCAATATTTAAACATGAATGGTGGGATTAAATTTGGACAGGGATGAAATATTGATAAAAAATGTTCTAGATGGAAATGCGGATTCTTTTTCCATATTGGTTCAATGTTATCAGAATCAGTTATACAAATTTCTTTATAAGTTGACAATGTCAAAGGAAGATACCGAGGATATTCTGCAGGAAGTATTCATCCGGGTATATAACAACCTTTATAAATACAGCTCAAGATGGAGTTTTTCAACATGGCTTTACAGTATTGCGGTTAATGTATTCAAGAGCCATTACAGGAAGAAAAAGTATGATGAGCATAATAATATACACCCTGAAGAACTGGATGTTTTAACGTGTAGTATCATTGATTATCCTGAAGTTGCTTATGAAATAAAAGAACAACGAGTACTTATTGTACAGCTCATCAACAGCTTGAAAAGCGATCAGAAAATTGCGCTGATATTAAAGCATGTTCAGGGATTTTCATATAAAGAGATAGCAGATATTCTGGACGTGTCACCTGAGGCCGCAAAAATGAAGGTCCAAAGGGCAAAACAGATAATATTGAAAAAATATGATCAGTTGAAGGGAAGGGGTGTATACAATGAAGTGTTCGTACAGCGCTGAAGATCTAATTAGATATACTGAAGGTCTTATGTGTGACGCAGAGAAAGATGAATTAAAAAAACACCTTGACATATGCGAATCATGCCGTAGTAGGCTTGGAATACTAAAATTGACTGAGGACCATTTAAAAGAGGATGTATCAAATAATGAAACAATGTATCTTAAAGTAATGGGCGCCATTGATAAGGACCGCTATTTAAGAAAAAAGTCAAAATATAAGTTGGGAGCATTTGTTGCCCGTATGGCTCCATTTATAAAACCTAGTGCTGCAGTCATACTGATACTGGTCTTATCTTTGGTTGCTGTAACCCAAAGACAGCATATTTCAAACGTCATGTCTTCTTTAGGAGAAGTTTTCTCAAAACATGATAATTTAATTAAGGATGACGAAAATAAGAATAATAAAAACAGTAAGTTTTTCACTGCAGAATCGGTAACTGAGCTGGCAAAGGGTCAACCGCCTGGAGGTTGGGTTTTGTCGGGAGACTCAAATATAAAGGACATGGAGAGGCAGGTAAAATTAAAATTTTATGTAAAACCAGACAGTGATCCTTCATCATCAAAGAATGAAACAGGGGAAGTCATAGCATACCTTCATGATTGTAATGAACTATATGATTTAGGTCTTGTGGTCAGCTTCTGAATAAGTGATCTGGAATATAAATCGCGGGACTTAAATAACGATGGCAAGGGTGAATTGTTCATCAAAGGTAGTATGGGCGCAAGTTCTGTTCAGTTTAAGGTGATAGGGTATGATTCCAACAAAAAGAAGTGGATGCAGTATCTTAATACAGACTACACAGAGATTATG
>JAUZPS010000441.1 GCA_030705945.1 Bacillota bacterium | reverse complement strand
TATATAAAAAGCAATTAATCTTTTACATTTGCCTATCACAAAATAACGTTAAAGCGTTCGTTATTTTGCTCCGTCAAATGTAAGATTAATAGCGCTTTTTATATAGGTCACTTCAGGTCTTCCATCTGAACTCCATCCTGATCTGAAAATACCTGATTCTCTCCTGCCATTCCCCATATAAATGAATAATTTCTCGAACCGCAGCCTGAATGTATAGACCAGCTTGGAGAAATTACCGCCTGCTCGTTCCGGACTATAATGTGTCTTGTCTCGGAAGGTTCGCCCATAAAGTGGAATACAATCATGTCTTGCTGCATATCAAAATAGAAATACACCTCCATGCGTCTGTCATGTGTATGGCAGGGCATTGTATTCCAAACACTGCCGGTCTCCAACATGGTCAGTCCCATAACTAACTGGCAGCTTCTGACACCCTCGGGATGAATATACTTATAAATTGTTCTTTGGTTTGAGTCAGCCAGAGAACCCATTTTTGATGGCTGAGCCATACCGGATTCTATTTTTGTAACAGGATAAGCTTTATGAGCAGGTGAGCTGTTAAAATAAAACTTTGCAGGTTTCCCTTCCACAATACTTTTAAAAACTATATCCTTTGCCCCCATACCAATATACAACCCATCTCTTGTGTCAAGTTCATAATCAACTCCATCAACAGTTACAATACCTTTTGAGCCGATATTTATAATCCCCATTTCCCTTCTCTCAAGGAAATAATCGCTCCTTATTTCTTTTCCAGCTTCCAAGGTTATAGGATCTATTGGACATACAGAGCCTAAAATAATCCTGTCTATATGGCTGTACACAGTTTTTATTTCCCCTGGAACAAACAGCCCTTCAATGAGGAACTCCTCGCGAAGTCTGGCCGTATCATAGGTTTTTACATCCTTTGAGTTTGAACCGTTTCTAATTTCCATACATTCGCCTCCCTTTGAAATCTATCTTTAAAATCTATCTTTGAACTCTAGCACCGGCGCCCTTCATGACGCTTTCCACTTCTTTAAGGCTAGCCATTGAAGTATCACCCGGAGTAGTCATTGCAAGCGCTCCATGAGCCGCCCCGTATTCTACTGCTTCCTGGGTATCTCCTTTAGCCATTAATCCATATATAAGACCTGACGCAAAACTATCTCCTCCGCCAACTCTGTCATATATCTCTAAACCTTCATAATCATTTGCCTTGTAAATCTGTCCATCTGCCCAACACATGGCGCTCCAGTCATTAACTGTTGCGGTTTTTACTGTCCTCAGAGTGGTAGCCACAATCTTAAAGTTTGGATATGTTTTTACCGCTTCATTTATCATGTTTTTATATCCGTCAAGGTTAAGCTCCTTAAGGCTTTCATCATTGCCTGCCACCTCAAAACCCAGACAGGCTGTAAAATCTTCTTCATTCCCGATCATTACATCAACATATTTTGCAATTTCCTTATTTACCTCCCGAGCTCTCTCTTTACCGCCTATGGAACTCCAAAGGGAAGGCCTGTAGTTTAAATCATAGGATACGATTGTGTTGTATTCTTTCGCTGCCTTGACAGCTTCGATGACAACATCCGGAGTAGTTGCCGATAACGCTGCGAATATTCCTCCAGTATGGAACCAACGGGAACCCAGATTACCAAATACGTATTCCCAATCAATATCACCTTTTTTCAGCTGGGAACAAGCAGTGTTGCCCCTGTCGGAAATACCCAGCGCTCCGCGAATACCAAAACCCCTTTCGGTAAAGTTCAGTCCATTGCGGACCGTACGGCCTATTCCATCATAAGTCACCCATTTGATTAGAGAAGTGTCCACTCCACCTTGCATAATAAAATCTTCAACCAGTCTTCCTATGTCATTATCAGCGAAAGCCGTAATTATAGCCGTATTAGCTCCAAAGCACTTTCTTAATCCTCTTGAGACATTGTACTCTCCTCCGCCTTCCCAGACCTTAAACTCCCTGGCATTCTTAATCCTGCCTTCACCCGGATCAAACCTCAGCATTACCTCGCCTAATGAAATACAATCGTATTGACAACTGCTCCTTGGCTTCACATTAATTACCGACACTTAATTTTCCTCCTTTCAAAAAGACTTTCCTCGAGCTGCATTTATCAACTCTACAAACCTTTTGCCTGTATCGGAAATTGATTGATAATCGCCTTTTTTTGCGCCTGCTGTGAGGTTGCCCCCTACTCCTACAGCCACACATCCGGCTTTTATCCATTCACCCACATTCTCAATGCTTACGCCGCCTGTAGGCATTAGCTTTGCCTGAGGGATCGGTCCCCTTATGGCTTTTATAATAGCAGGCCCGAACAGTTCTCCCGGAAAAATCTTAACAATATCGGCTCCAGCTTCCAGACACTCAACAACTTCTTTTATTGTCATGGCTCCAGGCATACACGGTACTTGATACCTGTTGCAAAGCGTTACAACCTCTTTGTTTAAGCAAGGACTCACAATATATTTCGCCCCTGCAAGTATAGCTGCCCTAGCTGTCTCAGTATCCAGCACAGTACCCGCGCCTACAAGTATCTCTCCCTTGGAATAAACCTCGCAAAGGCTTTTGATTACCTCTAATGCACCTGGGACAGTAAAGGTTATCTCAATTCCGGCAATCCCAGCTTCAACGCAAGCTCCGGCAATCTTTACCGCCTGATCGGCGCTCTCCGCCCTTACCACCGCTACAATACCGCAGTCGCAAATCTTACTGATCACCGAGTTTTTATCCATATTTGTCCTCCCCCTTTTTTATCTCTTTGTTTTCTGAAGATATCGATATGAAAAATTAAAAGTTTTATCCAGTGGCTTACAAGGTTACTCCGTCTTTGAATATTGCTATTTCCCTGTAGCCGTTTATTTCATTTTTTGTCCTCTCTTCGCCCGTTGCAATCCTTACGGCATAATCGAAAAGGTCCTTACCCAATTGGCTTAAATCTGAATCTTCCACTAACTGTCCCGCGTCAAAATCTATCCATTCTTTTTTCTTATTAAACAAGTCTTTATTGGATGAAATTTTTATTGTCGGAACGGGAGCTCCAAGAGGCGTTCCTCTTCCTGTGGTAAATAAGATAAGCTGTACGCCTGAAGCGGCGAGGGCTGTTATAGCCACAATATCATTGCCGGGCCCTTTTAAGAGATTGAGTCCGTTGTTTCTTACCGCCTCTCCATAATCAAGGACATCAACAACATTTTGAGCGCCTCCCTTTTGCGTGCAGCCAAGGGATTTCTCTTCTAGGGTGGAAATACCGCCCTTCTTGTTCCCCGGCGAGGGATTTTCATAGATTACCTGGTTGTGTTTCATATAATACTCTTTAAAATCATTTATAAGATTAACTGTCTTGTTGAATATTTCTTCATTTATGCATCTATTCATAAGGATCGTCTCAGCTCCGAACATTTCAGGAACCTCTGTCAACAAAGTCGTTCCTCCCTGTTCTATCAGCATGTCTGAAAACAAGCCAGTCAAAGGATTTGCCGTAATGCCCGAAAAAGCGTCCGAGCCTCCGCATTTTAAACCTACAACCAACTTTGAGACGGGGCAGTCCTGCCTCTTAAAGCTTGAGGCGTATTCCACGAGCGCGCCAATGAGCTTAAGTCCTTCCTCGATCTCATCTTCCACAGCTTGAGCTTCTAAAAACCTTATCCTTTTCTCATCATACTGGCCAAGGAACTTTTTGAATTCCGCAATATTATTGTTCTCGCACCCCAAACCAAGAACAAGAACTCCTGCCGCATTAGGGTGGTTTGCCATGCCTGCAAGAATTTTTTGCGTATTGGTCTGGTCATCGCCCATCTGCGAGCATCCATAGGGATGTAAAAACGCGTATACTCCATCTGTTGCGCCTCCAAACCTGATATTGGCTTTATTTGCAAGCAGCTCTGCAGTCTTATTGACGCATCCTACGGTATTTACTATCCATATTTCATTTCTTATTCCGACTTTTCCATCTTCTCTTAAGTAGCCCTTAAACGTCCGTACTTTGCCTTTATATTCACCAATTTCAGTTTTGCTATCCAAAGGTCGGTTGTATGAATACTCAAGAATACCTTGAAGATTGGTTTTAATGTTATGAGTATGAACATACTCTCCCGCGTTAATTGGTATAACAGCCCGACCTATGGGGTAACCATACTTAATAACCGGTTCACCTACTTTTATTTCCCGTATGGCTACTTTATGGCCCTTTTCTATATCACCCAGCGCTTCAAAAGAGCCCACAGCGCTTTTAACCCTTTGTCCTTTGATTATGTTCTCCAGCGCCACTGCCACATTATCGTTTTGATTAATTAACAGAACATTGTAAACTCCTGTCATCTTTAAGCCCTCTCCGGTTTAATTCTGTCGTTATATCCT
>JAUZPS010000440.1 GCA_030705945.1 Bacillota bacterium | reverse complement strand
ATTAAATATCTATAGTTATAGTCTGCGTTTTACCGTCCCAATCCACCTTAAAACCGAAATTTTCAAGGAGGAATCTCAAGGGCAGGTATGTTCTTCCATTTATAATCTGAGGCGCAACATCAATTTCTTTTTCTTCTCCATTAACAATAATCTTTTTACTTGATATAAAAAGTGTTATCTTAGTATCTTTGTAGGTAAGAACAGTTGAGCCCTTATCTGGATCCCACTCCACGCTGCCGCCTACCGTCTCTATTATTTTTCTGATTGGAACCAAAGTCCGGGACTGACTTATGATTGGGGTAGTTCCCCTACCCGGATCAATTTCAACATCTGAACCATTTACCTGCATAACAGGGTTCCCTATTTTCAACACTATTTTAGAAGCTGCTTCAACTTTTGCAGGTTCATACATTGAAAAAAGATACTTCCAAACGCGCTCACTGCCTGTTCCAAGCCTCCACACAGCAATACCTGCAAGCTTCTGACTTTTAGTCAAATCCAGATATTTAAGTTTTATGGTTTCAGGAGATTCATAATGGTATTCCACCTCAACGATTTCCGAACCGCTAATATTTAATTTACTTTTTTCATCGTCTGGCAGGTTGGCTGAACCAATAATTTTCTTTGAAATAACCGGGCCCTTTAAAATCTCTTCAGAAGAGCCAGCTCTTTCAGCTTCTTGTAGAGTTGTTCTATTTAATGAATAATAATAATAGTTTTTTCCGTTAATTTTCTTTGAGTACTTTACCCATTTGACAGGAACAATATTTATTCCCAGAATCAATTTCTCCGGTTTTGCGCCTTTTAGAACAATATCCTTAACAGCCTGAGATACCTTATCATTTGGCTGAATATAAGGCTGCCCAAGCACTGATGGATTAACACTTTTAATTTTTCCAACCAATTCAGACGGTGTGTTTTCATTGGAGCTGTATCTTTCAAAGCTTTGAAAATCATACGCCATCAACAATATATTGTCGCATACCTTTGTAATCTGAGGAATATCATATCCGTCAAAATACCCCGTAACATTGGTTGGCTGAACTATTACTGCAAGTTTCTTCTGATTCAGCTTATTTTTGAGGTTGGTAAGAAATTTATTATATTTAGCTTTTAATCCAGTCTTCTGAGGCGCGCTGTAACTACTGTTATCTATTTTATCTCTGAAGCCTTCAAAGTCAAGAACAACTCCGTCAAACCCCAAAGAATCAAGGGTTTCAGTGATTGGATTTATTATGCAATCGTTCCAGCTGGTTTCATCCATATTCAGAAACTCAATTTCCCCATTCTTTTTATCACTGAAATCAGCCGAATCAAAAAATACTGATAAGTATGCTTTTCCTTCCTTATTAATTTCCTTAAACTCATCTTTTCTGCCTATATCCTCCATCAACGCAGGGATTTTCAGCTTCTGACCAATCCTGATTGATCCATAATCTGAAATGCCGTTAAAGTCGCCAAGAATTTTGAAAGGCATCTCATATTTTGACGCGATTGAAGACAGTGAATCACCTGCTAAAACCGTGTACTCCTCCTTTATATCGGTTCCTGTTTTATATGGAATACCGTATTCAGCCCTGTTATCAAATTTACTTATTCCAAAGGAAAACTTTGTTGTGAACTGAATTTTCCCCTCATTATTTCTAGCCAGTCTCGCCCATTGGAAATACATGTTATTTTCATTACCTGAGAATACTTCTTTAATATTTTCGAACTCATCAGAACTGTCTATTGAATAGAATGTATTTATGGAAGCCGCTGATGTGGCAAATGAACTGCATAAAAAAGCAATTAAACTTAATGTTAAAACTCGAAACCATTTCATTTAAACTTTCCATCCTCTCAAAATCACTTAAGATAGTATCAAAAAAACTTAGCAACTGGTCGTTTCAAAAACTTGATATAATGGGTTTTCGTCATATAAACTTGAACAAGGAATTTTTTGAAACGCCCTAAATAAAATCATATCACTTTATATTTTATCTAATGATCTCTTACTTTTCAACCAAGTAATAATTAAAATATCCAATTCTCTGCTTAGTTCAAGTAACTCATCGGAATTTCCAATACCGTAATTGCTAATATATTTATTAACCTTCTCCTGCTTCTCCCTTATTTTACTCTCAATAGAGTTCCTTTTTTTCAATATTTCCACATCCTTATCCTATTTATTTTTTTAAGAAATGAGTTAATCTCTAAAAATAAATCAATATGCGATGGCTAGAGGTTCGTCAAAACATAATTATTAAGTGAAGACATCAATAACTTATCTCCAAAAGAATTTTACGGTATTTTGCGATAGATAAATGTAAAAGCCTATTTAATTTTAATATAATATTATTCAGCCTTTAGCATACTCCCTTAAAATCAACTGAGAAATTTAGAATAATAAAAGACGCTGTTTTCTCTCTTTTGCGGAAAACCGCTTACCTTTTGACTGGAAATATATAATATTTACATCCATAACTTGTTAACATTATATAATTTATAGCACATTATGTCAATACATTCCTTTAATACCAATAATTCTACAAATATCGACATTTTCTGCGTAATCTTTTTCTTTCATAAGTCTTCTATATGTCTCGTGATGAACATATTACATTATCTTTAAAATCACGAAACGTTATATATAAAAAGCAATTAATCTTTTACATTTGCCTATCGCAAAATAACGTTAAAGCGTTCGTTATTTTGCTCCGTCAAATGTAAGATTAATAGTGCTTTTTATATAGTTAACTAGATAAGTAGCTACCTAAATAAATAACTATAGAAATTAATTTGCCCAGCATTAAATATTGAATCCTTGCTGTTTTCATGCTGCTTAAATCAAATTCTATAGTTATTTCCTTCATAGTTTATTGTATTTTATTGCTATAAATGTATTTACATTGCCTTTCCGGGAATTACTGCGTCAATAATACCATAAACTAATGCTCCTAATATCGCTCCCCAAAATGACACGACATATCCAGGGACAAAGAATTTTGTTATATAGATTATTACAGCTGCTAAAACAAAGCCAGAAATTCCTCTTCCAAATGGAGATGCATGCAAGTTTAAGAATCGAAGCGCAACATAATCCAAAACCGCCAAGACAATTGCCCCTATTATCAGAGGCCATATTCCGTTTATCGCAAATCCAGGAGTAAGAAACGCTGTAATTCCAAGTACCACGATACCTGATATTAATCTTAAAACCAAATGCATTATTCCTACTTCGCTTGTCTTTGCGTATTGATTAGCCATTATTCAACATCCTTTCATTATGAATTCATTAATAGTATTGATAAATTATTGATAACTTATACATATCTAAAGGATGTTTTTTACATTATATATAAAATTGCCTAGAATATATAAAATTGTATAGCTCTTTTAACGCAAATTTTTTTCACAGCTTAGACGAAAATGATTATTTGCCAAAATTCTATTTTTTTGATAAAATTATTTAAGATTTATGTTAGGATTAAGTGAAGATATAACTTACCCTAGAGGCTTCTTGACTTCTTAAAAGTTATATCTATATAAAAAGCAATTAATCTTTTACATTTGCCTATCACAAAATAACGTTAAAGCGTTCGTTATTTTGCTCCGTCAAACGTAAGATTAATAGTGCTTTTTATATATATAAGTTGCGAAAAAGATTTTACATAAAGAGCGCCCTAATACATATGCATTTTACTATCAAAGCTGAACTTTTAGCAACTTATGAATCGAGATATATATTTTGCAATATAAAAAATGGATGTAAAATGTTTATTTCAAAATATATACCTTTTACTCACAAATTTCATAATCGACGAATTATATAAAAATTACGCAAACTAAATATTTTTAAATATTATGATTGGGAAGAGTAACTTTATAAATGTCTTAAGAGAGAAACTGATAATCCGGTTTATAAATATTAAAACCCGATTATGCTGAGAACAGTTTTAGAATATTTTAAAGCGAAGTGCGTCCATGAATTTGGAGCCGAATTAATGAGACAAAGACATGAGATTAGGCTTTCACGGAGAAGCACCGTTATGCTGTTAAGATGGGTATTTGCCCGAATTAGAGTGGAACCGCGATAAACTCGCCTCTATATAAAAATAGAGGCGAGTTTTTTTATTGTCTACAGTCATTTATATAAAAAGCACTATTAATCTTACATTTGACGGAGCAAAATAGCGAACGCTTTAACGTTATTTTGTGATAGGCAAATGTAAAAGATTAATTGCTTTTTATTTAGATATCACCCAGGATGTCATAATTTTTTTAAGCGAGGTTTTGACCATGATTAAAAGTTTGATAAATGACGCAAAAAGTATTGCGCAAAGAGACCCTGCAGCAAAAAGTATACTGGAAGTTATTTTAT
>JAUZPS010000044.1 GCA_030705945.1 Bacillota bacterium | reverse complement strand
AGGTTTTGCTGTCGTAAATTATATAAAATCTCTCGGTTTTAATAATATTGACGCTGTTATAGGAACTCACCCTCATGAAGACCATATAGGCGGAATGGATGAGGTTGTAGATAATTTTGATATCGGGAGCATATATTTACCCAAAAAAACAACTACAACGAAAACTTTTAAGGATTTACTTAATTCAATTAAAAATAAAAACTTAAAAATAAAAAGCGCCGCAGCGGGCGTTAACATCGACCTTGATCCTGCTTTGAAAATTCAGATGTTTGCTCCTAACAGCTCTGATTACAAAGACCTTAATAATTATTCTGCAGTTATAAAAATCACATATGAAAGTACCGCCTTTCTATTGGAAGGCGACGCTGAAAGCATTTCCGAGCATGAAATGCTTGAAAAAGGTTATAACCTGAAAGCAGACGTTCTTAAAGTCGGGCACCATGGAAGCAGCTCTTCAACATCAGAGAAATTTCTAGAAGCGGTTAAACCAAATTATGCAGTAATTTCATTAGGAGCAGATAATGAATACGGTCACCCTCATAGGGAAACGTTAGAAAAATTATCAGCCGCTAAAGTTAAAGTTTACAGAACAGATGAACAAGGAACAATAATTGCTCAATCAGACGGAAGTTCAATTAAATTTAATATAGACTAGAGCCCATCCCATATATTTTAATACCAAACCCGGAGGAAAAAATGAGAGTTATTATTGATCGTTTTGAAGGTGATTATGCTTTATGCGAGACAGAAAGCAAAGAAATTATTAATATAAAACGCAATTTAATCCCACCTGATTCAAAGGAAGGCGATGTTTTAATAATAAAAAATAATGTCATTACAATAGACAAATCCGGAACTAATAAAAGAAAAAAAGAAATAGACAAACTTATTGATGATCTATGGGAAGATTAATATCGCTAAAAAGCCATTCTTCAGCAGCCGGCTCAACTTGCGCTTTTTAACATTACAAATTTCCAAGCTTATTCTTAATGTTAAAAAGCGCTAAGTTAGAGATTCATTTGCCTATCACAAAATAACGCTATATATTTTGCAATAAACATTTTACATCTATTTTTTATATTGCAAAATATATACCTTGCTTCATAAGTTACGAAAAGTTCATCTTTGATAGCAAAATGCAGACGCATTAACTGCATTTTAATGTAAAATCTTTTTCGTAACTTATATAGATCGTTCGTTGTTATGCTCTGCTTAATGTAAGAATAATATTGATTTTAAAATAGCCGCTTAATTTAGCTTCTTATCATTTTCTTCAAGTATTCTGTTTATAAAGTCCTCAATGGACATTGCTCCCAAATCGCCGTCTTTTCTAGATCTTACGGCGACTGTTCTGTTTTCCATCTCTTTATCTCCAATTACAATCATATATGGAGTTTTCTCAAGCTGCGCTTCTCTGATCTTATACCCAATCTTTTCATTTCTGACATCAATTTCCGCTCTGATTCCTTTTGCCTCAAAAATATTCAGAAGCTCCGTTACATATGGATTATGCTTCTCAACTATAGATAGTATTTTGACCTGGACTGGAGACAGCCATACCGGGAAAGCCCCTGCATAATGTTCAGTCAGAATTGCGATAAACCTTTCAATGCTTCCAAATACAACCCTGTGAATCATAACTGGTCTATACTTTTCACCATCTGCGGCAACATAATTAAGATCAAATTTCTCCGGCATCTGGAAATCCAATTGAATAGTGCCGCACTGCCATGTGCGTCCAATTGAATCTTCCAGGTGGAAATCAATTTTTGGGCCATAAAACGCTCCATCACCTTCATTTATTTTGTACTTCATGTCTTTTGAGTCCAGCGCGTCCTTAAGAGCATTTGTAGCTATGCTCCACTGTTCTTCAGATCCCATTGAATTTTCTGGACGAGTTGAAAGTTCAACGTGGTACTTGAATCCAAAAACATTATAAAAGCTGTCGATTAATTCAATTACCCCCAAAACCTCATCCTTAATCTGATCCGGAGTCATGAAAATATGAGCGTCATCCTGAGTAAAACACCTGACCCTCATTAAACCATGCAGGGCTCCTGAAAGCTCATGTCTGTGAACAAGTCCAAGCTCTGCCATTCTCTGCGGTAAATCTCTGTATGAATGTAATTTTCTCTTATAAACAAGCATCCCTCCTGGACAATTCATAGGTTTAATGGCGAAATCTCCTTCGTCTATTTTTGTAAAATACATATTTTCCTTATAATGGTCCCAATGACCTGAGCGATGCCAAAGTTCCTCATTTAAAATAATAGGCGTCTTAATTTCCTGATAACCCCTTTGTTTATGCTCAAAACGCCAGTAGTCCTCAAGAAGGTTTCTTAAAACCATTCCCTTTGGAAGAAAAAATGGAAATCCTGGTCCTTCATCATATATATTAAACAAGTCCAATTCCTTTCCAAGTTTTCTATGGTCTCTTCTCTTTGCTTCCTCAAGTCTTAAAATGTATTCATCCAGTTCACTCTTTTTTGCAAAGGAAGTTCCATATATTCTTTGCAGCATTTTATTTTTTTCACTGCCTCTCCAATAGGCTCCCGCAACAGATAAAAGCTTGATTGCCTTTATTTTACCCGTTGAAGCCAAATGCGGACCGGCGCATAAATCGACAAAGTCTCCCTGCTTATAAAAGGATATTTCTTCTCCCTGTGGAAGATCCCTAATTAATTCAACTTTGTATGGTTCCCCTCTATCTTCCATAAATTTCATGGCTTCTTCTCTCGGCAGAGTAAATCTTTCCAAAGGGAGGTCTTCTTTTATTATTTTTTCCATCCCTTTCTCAATCTTTTCAAGATCTTCGTTTGAAAATGGTTTATCAATATCAAAATCATAATAGAATCCTGTTTCAATAGAAGGACCTATAGCAAGCTTTGCATTTGGATACAAATTCTTAACCGCCTGAGCCATTACATGGGAAGTTGTATGCCTGTACGCGTGTTTTCCTCCATCGTCTTCAAATGTAAGCAGACTAACTTTACAATCCTTTTGAAGTTTAAAACTCAAGTCTTTGACCATACCATCCACTTCCCCAGCCAGCGCGACTCTCGCCAGACCTGCGCTAATGCTTTCTGCAACTTCCTTAATTGTTGAACCTTCGTTGTATTCTTTTATGCTGCCATCTTTCAATTGTACCTTAATCATTTAAAATACCTCCTGACTATTATATAATTAAACTGCATCAACATTTACTTATACCTGCATTTACTTATACCAGCAGTTTCTGACCATTAATACGCTTGGACTCAAAATGCGCAAAATAAAAACTCCCACCCCTTACTTATGTAAGGGACGAGAGTTTACTCACGTGGTTCCACCCTAATTACTACTCATTATAGATATTGAAATAGAAGTATTTAAAATCAACTAGCCTCAAATGTTTAAAGTTTATAACAGCTTAAAACTATATGAGATTTAACTTTTCAATATCTAAGCGACTATAACGTAAGTCATCGACTAAGCTCAGAGGTGGTCTTCAATTTTATTTTCCTGAAAACACTTGCAGCCCTTTAATTTTGCTCGTAATATATAACATTAATATTAGGATGTTTTCTCTCTTAGAGGAAATATTAAAATCTACTCTTCTCGTCATTGCTAATTAAAATATTTTCATTCCATATAACTATATATTTTACAATAAACTTTTACATCCATTTTTTATATCGCAAAATATATACCTTGATTCATAAGTTGCGAAGAGTTCAGCTTTGATAGTAAAATACAGACATATTAACTGCATTTTTAATGTAAAATCTTTTTCCCAACTTATATGAAACTATAAGTTTATTATATACGGCTTAAAAATCTATGTCAACCTCCTTTAACCCCTTTAACCTACCCGGATCTACCCTGTTTAAAGCCGGTATGCTTATGATATAATGGGCTTTCATCATACAAAATTTGAACATAGAATTTTCTAAAGCGCCCTTATTTATTCAAAAAACTAAAAAGTTTCTTCAAAACCCACTTAAAATTATATAAAAAATTGTATAATATAATCAGTGAATTTAATAAATTTTGCAGTCCGGTATCTATAAGTATTGATTATAAGACTATTGCTTTTGAAATTCTACTTTGTATACAAGCCGCCAACATTCGCCAAACGCAACCAATTAGTATTCATCAACATGTATAAACTGATTTTACACAATTATATCAATATATATACTGCAGCTTATAAAAACAGATTGCTGCTGAAAAACTCTTATTTAGGTTGTTATTAATAGATAATTTGCGAAAAGTTCTGCTTTGATAGTAAAATGCGGACGTATTAACTTCATTTTTAATGTAAATTCTTTTTCGCAACTTATATAATAACTTTTATAGAAAAATGTCTATACAGTTAAATTTTAAGGGGAAGTGAAATCTTGCTTAATTTTTTCCATTATAAAAAGGAAAAACCCAGAGATATTAGTATAAACGAAATTATCAGCCAAATAAAAAATGGTGATGCTCAATTAAAAGAACGTTTTCTGAACGATTATAAACCTTTTATTGTTAAGGTTGTCTCTCAGTTTACCGGAAAGTATATTTATCCGGAAGAAAGCGAAGAATTTTCAATTGCGTTCATAGCCTTTAATGAAGCTATTGATAATTTTAATGAAACTACAAATGGAAATTTTTTCAGTTTCTCCAAACAAAATATTAGGTGGAAACTAATAAATTATTATAAAAAAATATCAAAAGATAAAGTAGTTTATCCATTTACATACTTTGAGAATGATAACAACAATGACTTTGAAGAAAGATACCTAAAATTAGATACAAATCAGGTTTATGAGTCTATCGAGAGAAAAGAACAGATTACGAATTTCGCGCGTAAACTCAAAGATTTCGATATAACCTTTGAGGATCTCATAGTTTCAGGGCCAAAGCATAAAGATTCAAAAGATTTGCTTATTGGTATCGCAAATGATATTCTTGCCAACAAAGACATTTTTGAAAAGCTTTTACGACAGAAAAATATCCCTATGAATGATTTATTAAAAATTGCTTCAGTTAGCAGAAGAACAATTGAAAGAAACAGAAAATTCATAATTGCAGCTTGTTTGATTTTTAATGAGGATTTCGATTTTTTAAGGCATAGAAAAAATTCATCCTTAAAAGCAAAAAGTGTAGATAATCAAATTTCAGATAAATTTTAGCAATGGTAGCTATATAAAAAGCACTATTAATCTTACATTTGACGGAGCAAAATAACGAACGCTTTAACGTTATTTTGTGATAGGCAAATGTAAAAGATTAATTGCTTTTTATATAAATATTTTGCAATAAACATTTTACATCCATTTTTTATATTGCAAAATATATACCTTGATTCATAAGTTGCGAAAAGTTCAGCTCTGATAGTAAAATGCAGACGTATTAACTGCATTTTTAATGTAAAATCTTTTTCGCCACTTATATAGGGAAAATTAGTTTTTATTTATTTGGTACTTCAAAGAAAAGAGGTAATGAATTTGTATAGGGTTGGTTACATTTTTAGTATTCAAGATTCCGGGGTCGTAGTTATGACTGATGATCTAGAATTTTTCAAAATCAAACATAGGTCAGACATGCTCGAACTTGGACAACAAATCAGTTTCTCAGAGAGTGAATTAATTAAGGTCAAATCCAGAAGAGTCAATTTCTTCAGAGTCGGGGCAATAGCATCTGGTTTGGTCGCAGCAATTGCTATATTGTATTTTGCGCTTCCAATTCATTCTTTAAATAAATCAAATGATATCTATGCATATATAGATGTTGATACCAATCTAAGTGTGCGTTTAAATATTGATGAAAACAATAAGGTTATTACTGTGGATTCAAATAATATTAATACTAAAAAAGTCTTAAATGAAATAGATTTTAAAGACAAAACTCTAAGCGACGCATTATCCACTATTGTTGAGAAATCAAAACAATGCGGTTTTTCAGTTGATAGTAAAGAGGAATATATCGTTATCTCCGCATCCCTGAAATCAGACGCATCTAAAAATGAAGTAGCAACAAAATTAGATAAATTAGTTGAGAATGTAAATAAAGATGTTAATCAGATGAATAACCTTAACGCGAATAAAAAAGTGCTTAAGGTAGATTCCAAGACATGTCAAATAGCGTCAGAGAATAATGTGTCTATGGGTAGATACATTACTTATATTGAGACAAAGAGCAAAGGTATTGATGTTTCTATCGATGATATCAGAGAAGGTTCCTTAGGATACATTATTAACAAAGTAGATTCAGGCGCTGATAATGCTGATAATGTGGATAATAGTCAAAAAGTAACATTAAACAAGGATACTACCAGTACAAAAACAGAAAGTCAGCATACACAATCAAAAAACAAGCCTGATAACGATAGACGTAACGATAAGAGAGTTGCTGAAGCTAATACTCCAAAGGTTATATACGCTCCATACCCTACAAATACTATTTCAACAAATATGAGCGCTTTTAATCCACAGAATACTTCTACGCCTAATTTGCAAAAGCCGCCATTTATTAACACTTCAGAGCCTACGCCGAACATTTATACTGCTTTTACGCCTGTTCCTTCAGTACAGAATACAACTGTTATTAATACACCTGTAAACGGAGTAGATCATTCATTATCGCAGAACATGCCAACTTCAGCAGATAGGAATAATACTCCTGCCAATCATCACAATGCGCCTGTCAATGTATCAATTAACAAGGCATCACAGGTAACTGCCAATAGCGCATTAATAAGCGGTGAAGTCATTTCATCTGAACAAAATAACTCTTATTATAATAATTTCAGCAATATATCCTTAATATATTGGGAGGCAAATAATCCATCATTTGTAAGGGTTGCCGCATCAACCAGCCAAAGCAAGTTTCCGGCTACAATTTCAGCAACTTTAAATGGACTGAAGCCTCAAACCATTTATCAGTATCAGATTATAGTAAACTTCTATTACTCAAGTTCTGTTCAGACGTTTACAACACTTTCGGCGCAGACTGTCACGCCTAACTCTGTTTCATCTGCTCCAACAGCAGCTCCGACTGTTAAAAACAGTCCCGCAAGCAACCCAACACCAAAGCCATCTAGCTCATACCCTGCCCCTGTATTTACACCCGGCAATAACACTTCACAACCATCAGTAAGTACATCTTGGCCTCCTAATAAAGGTAATGCCCCGTTTCCATACAATAATAGGAATAATTCGACACCAACGCCAAGGCATAAAATACATGTTGGACACGAATAAGTCATAATACATTATTTGTATTGTTCATTATAATACTCCAACATTTGAGAAATATCTGTCAGAGCCTTAGCTGCCGCATTAAATAACCGGATTTATATATCTTTTATATATATAAAAACCAAACACTATATTAAATCTATAGATGTTTATTTCTTAGAGCTTTTTATAATACTTTCATTTCTTAAAAATGGCTTGTTAAACTCCAGATCCGAGTAAGACTCCCTTTCTTTTCCTTCTATAAGAAACATCACTTTTTTAATGCTTTTATTTTCTGTTAGAGAATCAACAATCGCATTAATCGTAATTTCTGCTCCTGCAGATCCTAAGAAAGCATTATTGACAAATTCCTTTGACAAATCAACTGTACAGCTTCCATCTTTAGTAGTCTTGACAGACAGGATCTTTGTTCCTTTAGGAATAACAGGATATAAGTCTTTACTTGATGGTCCGCTAATTAATTCTTTTAAGACGGCCATTTCCTGAGAACTATTATTTTCTGTAACAATATTCCTGTTCTCTGAGACTATATAATCTGAATCAGGACTTCCAAAGTAAATTTTAATATTTTTTAACATTCCACTTACAGGTCTGCCACTTTTATCAAGGGAAGCCTTTTTCATTTCTCCAAGCGGTTCTCCGCTAGGTCCTATGAGGTCTTTTCCTTCTACAAGAATTTTCACTTTCTCTATTCCCTGTAGGTTGGTTAAGGTATTGACAATAGAAATTCTTTCAATAATTTCGGCAATGTCATTTGACTTATTATACTCTTTAGAAAAGTCTAAAATTGCTGTGTTACCGTCCCTCCTAATGCCTAAAAGCGAAGTCCCTTCAGGAATAGTCTTCCTTAAACCCTTTTTTTGAGGCCCATCCATCAAAGCCTTTATTGCTGATCTCAAAACTGCTCCGTCGGTTACTACGACACTTCTTTCTTCCTTAACCAACAAACTGTTATCTTCATTTGCAAAATACAATGTTATAGTCTGTTTTTTTTCGCTTCTCCCTGCTTCATTAGAAGACTTTGACTCCGAATTGGTTTTGTTATCAGCTCCCATATTTTCCTTGCTATTTTGAGACATTTGCTCTTTATTACTGTTTTTAGTTGTTTTATTATCTTCAAAAAAACTACATCCTGAATTTGTTATTAACATAATGGAAATAATCAAAATCGTTATTATTTTTTTCATTGTTCTTTATTATTTGCATTTTGCAAATATTTCCTCCTCAGTATAAATATATATAAATTATATTGTAATATAATCCTTTAATTTGTTAAATTTACTCTCGCCTATTCCCGGAACCTGAACAAGGTCTGTAATCGCTTTGAACTTGCCATTCTTATTTCGATAAGCCACTATATCTTCAGCTATCTTAGGACCGACACCCGGGAGAGCCGCATCTAATTCTTCAGCTGACGCTGTATTTATATTAATTTTGGAATTTGCTGACTTTTGCTTTTCTGAAACAATAGCTCCACCGCTATCTTTTATTAAATCAACTGCTTTCCCAGCATCATTATTATTCTCTGCATTGTTTGATGATTTATTTTTAGAATTGCTGTCTGAAACCTTTAAATCTACGCTTGAAGGCTTGTTCATATTTTGAGCTGCTTCTTTTTTGGACTTGATATTAATCCAAACATTTTCATTTAGAACATAAACCATATTAAAATTCTTATCCGCTTCTTCTGTAAGACCTCCTGCGGCATTTACGGCGTCGTAAATTATCTGACCTTTTTTTAATGTCACAATTCCCGGTTTCTTGACACAACCGGTTATATAAACTCTAATATTTTCTAGAATTACTGTCGGAGCCGGAGTGGAACTTACTCCTTTCTTCTGATTGGGAGTAAAACTTACTAAGTCCTTTACAGCATTATTGGATCTTTCGGTGTTTGAATTAAAAATTATCGGCTTATCTCTAAGCTTTATCAGATAGCCTACAAAACCCAATAAAACAGCAACTATAATTACTGAAACGATAATTACGCCTTTTTTTATAAAAATTTCTTTTCCAAAAATATTAAAATTCATCCTGTCTCCCTCCATCATTAATAATAATTCTTCACGCAGATAATTAAATCCTTTTTAAATATAAGATTAATAATGATTTCAATGTAACTTAGAATTTATAACTTCCAAGATAAAACAATTCTCAAATATAGAAGATGCTGCCTTAAATTTAAAAAATTCATTAGAATATTTCAACCGCTAAAGATGCGCAGAAACAGTCGCAGCAGAAAGATATGAGTTTAACGTTTATACCGTTTTCGTAATTTAAAAAAATACTGTCCGATGATGTATCCAACTTTTTAAAATTCAACTGCATTCCCAGCTTAAGAAGCTTTGAAACAGCTTCCTTTCTTGTCCAAAATATTACGGCTTTCTCTGAATAATCCTTTAGACAGCATTTATCCTTTAACACTGCCTTCTCATTATCTGTGTAAAAATATTGAATTAAAGAGTCGTCAGGCATAAAGATATTTTCTATATCTACGCCAATTTTTCTTTCAGACACAATTCCAATGCAATACGGAAAGGAATGCGTAATAGAAACTGTAATATTGGGATATTGAGGTATGTAAGGGGCAGAATCTGCCCCTTTTAAAATGTCAATACAACTTAAATCCATAAAACTTCCACTTAAAAGTTTATATTTGAATAGGGCTGACTTTACAGCATACCTTCCAGCTATCCACTGAATTCTGTTCTTTTGCAATTTTATGCTGTATAAATGAGCCTTTTCTGCATTTGAAAGCGCCAAACCAACGTCTATTGGCATTTCTTGCGCTAAATCAAATTCACTATTAATTCGTTTTTCAATTTCCTTCATATCAACTACGCAAAACTCAAAACCATACTTACTTGAGATTTTATCCAAATTATTATACAGTAATTGGCCTGATTTCAACATAGAATTATATTCAGCTTCAATTCTAATTCCAGACTTTCCAACTTCTTTAGTATTTATTTCTGAATCAAAACAAGTTATTGGTCTAAAATCATGATTGCGGTAATTCTCTCTCTTTTTCATAAATTGATGCGCCTTACAGTAACACCCTTCGCATAATAACATACTTCATCATTATCATTATACAAAATAACATCATATGTTTTAAGCTCATCACTATCGATTATTAACTTAGCATACGCTTTATAACCTCCGAGCTCCCTTGCAGTCTTTACAACACCGAACTCGTCAACTTTCCATGGCAGATAGACCCGGTCGCCAATTCGGGATGAATGTATACCGCATGCTTGCATCAAAGAATCCATAAATACCGGGTTAATAAGTAGATTTTCCAGATCATACTTCTTATTGGCAACCTGCTCTTCTGAAAGCAATATAGAGTATATTGCTCCCGTATTGTTATACTTGATATTATTATACTTTGCGCATTTTTCATCTACAAACAACGACCCTAAATTAATTGAGTTTTGTAGCTTTTCTAAGGATGAATCCATAAGCTTTTTGGATGAATCCACTTTCATTTCATAATGCTCAAGTTCTCTTAGGTTGCTTAGATAATGATATTCACCTAAAATACTGCTTACCTTCATTCTATTAAGTTCTGTTAATCTGCCTTCTCCAAACTTGGGTTGAAAATGATTGTAGAAAACAACTTCAAAGCTATCATCTTTATCCAATACACTTGGTTTAATAATGATTTCCTGGGAATTATCATGAAAAAGCTTTAATGGATTTGAGAGCAATATATCTCTAAAACAGTACTGCTCCTTTTTACCAAAAATTAAACTGTGGTACTCCGCGCAAATTTCCATAAATCCTACAGCAGGCATTAATGGAGTGTTCCCTAATCTATGGTTGTTTATTATTGGATCTCTCTTTACCGAAAGTACTTTGAATGCTTTATCAATTTTTCCATCCTTCTTTGTAATCCAGTCCAAAAACGGCGTCTTATTTGAACATCCAAGCTCAATCAATGATCCGTTAAATGGGCTAAGACCTTTACTAACAACCAACTCACTGCAGTTTAAGTTGCCTTTGAGAATATTTACGAACTCGCTTGCTCCCCTTTCAGGTTCAATCATATGTAAACCCATTTCTTCTGAATTTTCTTTTACAAATTCATTTCTCCAAGCCATACCTGTATCTTTCCACCCGGACCATACAATGCTCAAAGCTCTTATGCCTTTATCATGAGCCTTTAACATAGCCATAAAACCACTAATAAAATTATTCGCCGAACAATAATCTAATTGCGCCTCGTTTCCAAATCTCCCTGAGATCGACGAAAATCCAATAATAGTACTTAATTTGCCCTTATCAAGTATACGATACAAGTTGCATAAGCCTTGAGCTTTAACAGAAAATATCTCATTAAATTCCTCTGTTGTTTTTTGAGCTATTAGCCTGCTTTTTTCAAGACCGGCAGCATGTATTAAGACATTTACAGGACCATGTACTTTTATTGAATCATCAATAACAGCTTGGAGACCATCATAATCCCTTACATCGCAAGCCTTATAGATTACCTCGCTTCCATTTTCCTGTATTTCATTGATTAGTTTATGAACAGATACAGCTTTTATAATTTTCTCATATTCTTTCTGGACTTCAGCTGGAGAAGCTTTTTTCCCTTCCTTTTTCAGCCTGTTATGTATTTCCGATTTTTTTTGTTCCAAGGCTTGATTATCTAGCTTTGATAGCTCATCAATATTAATAGGCAATTTTGTTCTTCCAACAATGGTATATTTACCTTTTATAGATTTAGATAACTCTTTTAGTATTTCGGAAGTTATTCCATTTCCCCCGCCTGTTACAAGGAAATGACTGTTTTGTAGCTGCTGGCTGTCAATAAGATCCGACCGATCCATGTTATCCAACTTTATTACTACTCTTTTGCCATCAACACAGCCGACCTCATATGAAGCATTTGAACCTTCAATTTCATTGACTATTCTTTTTATGGCCTCTTCATTCTGTATAATTCTATCAAAGGCGCCCAAATCGAGTATCTTGACTTCAGATTGAGAAAATTCTTTTCTTAGCCCTTTATAGAAACCTGAAACTGCTCCGAAAAATGGATTAATTCCGTATTTTAGTTTGCCTGAGTATCCAAATGCTCCATCCATAGATATAACACCCAATATTTTAATTACGGGCTGCTGATCAGTTTCAAAGAGCTTTTTATAAAATAAGAATCTTGCCTGACTGCTTAAATATAAGTTCTTTTGCTCATCTTCTCTCGATAATGTATCAAATTCTATATTCAATCCAATTTGAGTCAGATCTATTATAACCTCGATTCTTTTTGAAGAAAAATCGATTATATTTGATTTAAGTCTTTCCTCATCAATATTTGAAGCAAATATGAATTTATCTACACTGTTAGAGTATTTCAAAAAATAATCCGCTATTTCATTTACAGCATCAATACTATCTCCCATAATCAGAATATTTTTATCATTTAAGTTGAAATCCGAATGATTTAGAACCTCTTCAACAATTACAGGAATATTTAAGCATAATTCTCTTTCATTAGTTGACATTAAACCGTGTTCTTCATCAATTCTTTCAGTATCCTTAGAGCTGTTTGAAGCAGCGCTATTTTTAGTTTCTATCTTTCCATTTTCAGACTTTTTTCCAATTTCCTCTTTAACAAAATTGATTATTGCCCCAACTGTTTTAAGCTTTGACGGACTTAATACTGCTTCATCTCCAATTTTAAACTTAATACCTACCTCAGAAAAAATTGTTGCTTGTTTTATTGTGTCAATTCCAAGATCAGCTTCGAACTCCATTTCACTTTCTAAAATTTCTACAGGATATTTACTTATGGATGAAATAATCTCCAATATATCATCTTCGATGCTTATAGGTTTACTATCAGCTTTTTTTTCGCTATTAGGATTTTTTATATTTTCTTTGTTAAAGGTACTAGCGCCTGAATTTATATTTCCATCCTTGTTATCTCCATTAACCTTTTGCGCATAATTGGTTACATTGTAAATATTGCTGCTAACAATGGCGCTATTTTTAGCAGCTGAACCAAGCTCCTTTTTACCAAATGCAGATACGGCTATGTTATTATCAGTTTTAAAGCTACCTTTACAACTGTTAACCAAATCTATTAATGCTCCGATTGTTTTGTATTTTGATATATTTCCGGACATTTCTTCGGATATTCCCAGCTTTTCAGCCAAAATGGAGAAAATAGTTGCTTGCTTTACTGTATCTATGCCTAGGTCAGCTTCCATTTCCATATCTTTCTCCAGCATTTCTTTCGGGTACATGGTAATTTCAGAGATAACCTCAAGAACATCATTCTCATAGCTGTTTTTTGAGCTATCTTCATAATTGCTTAATTCGGTATTTGAGCTTTTTTCAGTAATTATATTACTAAAATTATTATTGACGCTATTTCCCATTTTACTGCTTATAAGTTCTATGATGCTTCCAATTGTAGTATAATTTGAAAGAGCAAGACCTCCATCGTAATTTATATTGAACATTTCAGATATCCTTGAAAAAATAGTTGCTTGCTTTACTGTATCTATTCCAAGGTCTGCTTCTAATTCCATTCTTATATCCAACATATCAATCGGATACTTAGTAATCTCTGAATAAGCGCCAAGAACCTTATTCTTAATATCTAGACCATCAACTCTGCTGTTTAGAATATTTGCTCCATTGTAAGAAGGGGTTTCTTCTTTGTCTTCTATTTTATTATTTACAGCTTTCTTTTCTTTTAAAAATTCATGTGAATGTCCATATTCATTATTGCCCTGCGCAACCAGTATCCTTCCCTGATAATTTAATTTTACATCCTTAGCTGCCGTTATTCTCTCCAGCCATTTTTCATATAACCTTTTGTCAATTATCCTATCATCGCCATAAGCAACTTTTTGTAAAAGATGATAATTTCCATGTCCCCCCAATGCAGTTACACTTCTCAATACATAATCAAACTCATACGAACCGCCCTTTGAAAGATTTAGCCCCTTCAAATCAGGGTCAGCTTCTTTGTAGTTTGAAATGGGAGGAATCTTTTGAAATTGTAGCGCTTTAGCAGAAACAGCCTCTTCAATAGACGCGCCTAATGTATGCCCTGTCATCCCTTTGGTGTTTATAACTTTTATATCCTTGAATTTCTCGCCGAAAGCGCTTTCCAAGGCGGTTTTCTCCATCTGCGCGCATCCACCATTTTTTATTGAGTATGTCTCATGGGAACAATAAACGGTCTTGGAAGCTATATTATCTCTTCTGATGTCATACTCTCTTTCGATCCTTGTCAAAAATCTATCGAGTTCAATACAATGCCTATTAGTATCAATTTTTGAATTATGTCCTGCTGAATTGAATAAATGTGTCCCAAGTATTCTGCATATGCCGTTCATTCCTCTTTCTGCAACATCTGCTTCCCTTTCAACCACTAGCCCTACTGAGCCTGATCCCATAATGACTCCGTTTCTTCTATTGTCAAAAGGAACAGCAGCCTCGAATAAGTCATGAGAATCCGTAAGTACACCCATGCTGTAAAAACCTGCTCCGATCCAAGCTAACATATCCTCAGAGTTTAGATGATCCACTCCGACAACTATCACCCTTTTTGCGCGTCCAGCTCTGATCATATCCTCTGCTACAGACACAGAACTCGCAGTCGAAGAACATGCCGCGCTTATTACAAAATTAGGTCCCGTCGCTCCTATCAATTGGGCAAGTTTATTATTTGCATTGCAAGTTATGGAAGTCATAAAGTTATGGTTGAATTCATATAAATCCTTTTCCGAGCAATTATCATTAAGTTTTGAGTAATGAGAGTTAAACCAGTCTGTAAGAATTTTCTTTGAGTTTAAATCGCTCACTTTAGATATAACTGATTCATAAAAATTAATAATGTCAATTTTAGGTTTTACACTGAACTTAGATGCAGTGAATTTGGAAACATCAGCTATAACATTTTCTATTAGGAAAAATCCAGTTGCAAAAATTATCCCAGTATTATCCCGCATTTCTTCAGGTAGAAGCAATCTTCCAGGCAGTATAGTTCCTGACGATGTTTTAACCTGTTCTCTTATAAGAGGAATTCCCGCATCTTTGATAGCTTCATATCCCGCCGCAATACCTGCGCATGAAGAAAACGTAATTTGCTTTAATGTTTTCTCATCAATCAGGTAATCTTCAAGCATATTCAACTTACCGAGTCTACCTGCAAATTGAATAACTTCGTTTAAAGAAGCAACTTTTTTAAATGTTATTTCTTTTTCTTTTTTTATAAGCCTTGTAATATTTAGCTCTAATATTCTTTTTTGTTCCTCTTCAGTCAACATTTCGATAAGGTTTGTTCCTTCAAATAACAGATCAAAATTGTCATCTGAAAACGCCTTTTTAAATGATCCCGGCAAGCCTACCGATACCCCGCTATAGACAATACTTTCTTTTTTTATTTCAGAGCCAGACGTAATACCTGATAGTTCCCTGCAGTCACTTTTTACAATACCATATGGCTTGTCATTTGTTGCGGCTATATCCTCACTGATTTTTCCAGCTTGTAATGCTGCTTGAGAAATATTAATTGTAATTTGTTCATTCTCTGAAACTCCAATAATATTTTTGGATGGAACCATTGAAATATCTACTCCAGCAGCAAAAAGCGCCGCAAGAGCATATTTAAATCCTTCTACAGATCCCTTGCTATTATTATTTACAGGTATGACCAATATATCCTTGTCATGTAAAATGTTGTTAACCAGATTAGTTAGCACCGATGACGGACCCGTCTCTATAAAGACTCTTACACCCTTATCGTAAAGTTTTTGAACAGCTTCAACAAAATTAACAGGAGAAGTAATCTGATCTTTCAGAATATCAGCCACTTGCCCCAGCTTATTTTTTGCTTCAGGATAAAAATCTGACAAATGACATGCCATAATATTTGATTTTGGCCTTTTGAATATCAGCTTCCCTATTTTTTCTCTAAAATTCTCTGCAGCTTTTTTTGTAAGTTTAGTATGGAATGCATGAGATACATTTAAAACTGTGTATGTAACTTTTTTGTCTTTTAAAAGTTCTGTAAGTCTCTTTATCTCTTTCTCTTCTCCACCAACAACAGTCTGTTCTGTAGAGTTTATATTTGCAATGCTCAAATCAAATCCATTATTTTTTATTAATTCATCAACCTCTGAATATTTAGATTTGATGCTTACCATCTGACCTCTATTTGAAGGTTCAATTTGATCAAAAGAGAAGCCCCTTTCGTGTATCAAATAAAGAGCTGATTTAAGATCGAGCATTTCTCCAGCAAATAGCGAAGTAATTTCACCTAAACTATGTCCAATCATATAATCCGCTTTAACTCCAGCTTCTGTAATAAGCTTGTACAGAGCGATATTGCTTAAAAATATGGCAGGATGAGTGTTTTTTGTATCTTTCAGTTGATCTTTTATTTCGTCCTCGTTTTCCCCAAAAATAATCGGTAATATAGAATAGTCATACTTAGCTTTCCATATATTATCCGCCTGCATGTAAAATGATTTTACTAAAGGATAATGCTCGATTAATTCTTTTAGCATATTAGGATATTGAGAAGCTTGTCCGGGAAACATCAACGCGATTTTATCAGATGTTATAGAACTTCCTCTTCCAACAAAGATCCCTTTTAATTTTAGTATATGTTCTTCATTTAACCTGTCTTCTGATATTGACTTCTTCGCAAAATCCCATTTTTCTTTAAGTTCATCAAGCGAGCGGGCGCAAATGGCTATACGCCATTCTTTGTCTACAAATGCGCGTAAATTATTGTTAAATACTGATTTTTCAAAATCAGTATGATCATTTTGATCTTTTACAAATTCTTCAAATGAGTATTTTAATTCCTCAAAGTTATCACCCGAAAATAATATTACTTCTTCGCCAGTTCTGGAATTTTGCTTGCTAGATAGGCT
>JAUZPS010000439.1 GCA_030705945.1 Bacillota bacterium | reverse complement strand
GGAGTTTCAAAAAATTCCTTGTTCAAGTTTTGTATGATGAAAACCCATTATATCAAGTTTTTGAAACTCCCAGTTGCTAAGTTTTTTTGATACTACCTTACGCATAAATTTGGATTTATCTAGAAGATTCATTTCATTAATTTCATAAAAAATTTACTCCTTAGGAAGAGAAATAATCACTTTTGTACCAATCCCAAGTGAGCTTTCTATAAAAATCTCCCCCCCATGTTTATCAATAATTTCTTTTGTTATGGAAAGACCTAGCCCGTTCCCTCCGATTTCTCTTGATCTTGCTTTATCTACCCGATAGAAGGGCTCAAATATTTTATCCTTGAGCTCTTCCGGAATGCCACGACCATTATCAGCAATTTCTAAAAGTATATTATCCTGCTTTTCATATAAGTTAACAGTTATTTTGCCCTTTTGAGAATACTTTATGGCGTTGTCAATTATATTTACAACAGCCTGTTTTATCCTCAGCGGATCAGCCATTATTACCTTAACCTGAGGAAGCTCTGTTTCTATAACAATTCCGAACTTATTAGCTTTTAAAGCCATCTGACCAACAGTATCACGTATCAGAGCTGATATGTCGACACTCCTTTTTTCTATTTCAAATTGCAGTCTTTTAAGGCTAGATAACTCAATAAGGTCATCAACCAACCGTTGAAGCCTTTCGCCAGAGCTTTGTAAATATTCAATGGAGGTGTCAAAAATCCTTTTGTTATCTCCACGCTCTTTCAATAAATCAATATAGCCAAGGATGGTCGTAAGAGGTGTTTTTAATTCATGGGAAATGTTCGTTACAAATTGCTTTTGTTTTTCTTGCAGTAGACGAAGCTCTGAAATATCATTTAAAATTAATACCACCCCGCCTTGCGCTTTGTCTAAGGTTAACGGTGTCGCGCATACCAGCAGTATCTTATCATTAGCGCTTATTTCCACAACAGACCTTTCACTGCTCCCCTTTACCTTATCAACAATTCTCAAAACGTCTTTCTCATTGATATTTTTAATAATAGCGCGTGAAATCTTATTGTCAGCAATTATCTCACCGCTCTCATTATAGGCGATTACTCCCTCCCCCATGCTCTCTAAGACGGAACTTAACTTAGCTTTCTCATAATTAAGCGCGTTAATTTTGCTGCTTATTTCATCCATCATTAAATTAAAAGTACTTGCCAGTACTCCTACTTCATCCTTTGAATTAATATCAATTTTACTGGAATAGTCACCATTTGATATTTTAAGAGCGGATAGGTTCAACTCTGAAATGGGTTTAGTTAACCTTAAAGATAAAATCATGCTCACAATGAAAATTACCGCAATACCTATAAAAAAGGATATAAGAATCACAATTGATATATTTTTTCTGTTTCTTTTTACGTCATCAAGAGAGTTGATGAAAATTATCCCGCCAATTATTTTTCCGGAATATATTACCGGAAACGCAAAAAACAGCTTAGCGCTTCCATCCAAGTTTCTTTCAGAGTAAGCCCTGTTACCTCCTCTATTAAAGGCTTCATCCAATTCTTTAAAATCAAGTTTAAGACTTTCGGATTTCTCAGAATCAGCTAAAAGTTTTTTATCGGAAGAAAATATTAATGTTCTTATATCCGATTCTCTTGAAAGTCTGGAAGCAAACTCTCCAGCCCTTGATTTGAAATCATTTTCCGCCGCTAAATCTTTTGAATCCATTAAAAGGGTTTGCTTTATAGTCCTAAGCGCCGCTTCGGATTGGTTTGTCAAACTTCCTATCAGAATATTCCTGTTTACTCTGTCTACCCCTTCTATTATAACCAATGAGATAATAGCAAAAGCCAGAACAAGTACAATTAGATTGGTCAAAATTATTTTATGCCGCAGCCCTAATATCACAATATCACCACTTCGCTACTGTCTGGCCATTTTATATCCGACGCCAAAAACAGTCTGAATAATTTTTACCTGAGAGTTATCCTCATTTAATTTTTTTCTGACTCTTTGAATATGTACATCAACCGTTCTGGTATCTCCTGAATAATCATATCCCCATACCTTCTCAAGAAGCATGTCCCTTGTAAACACCTGCTCTAAATGATTAATTAAAAAACATACCAGTTCAAATTCCCTGACCGATAATTCAATTTCATGCCCTGCAAGAGTAACCCTTCTGAGCTCTGTAAAAACTTCCAGGGGCCCGTTTACAATATGTTTATTTGCATTCTCGCATATGCTATTCTCTTTTGAAACCCTTCTCAAAAGCGCCTTAACCCTTGCTGTGAGCTCACGGGTATGAAAAGGCTTGGTTATATAGTCATCAGCCCCTAACTCAAGTCCTAAAACTTTGTCAATAAGATCCGTCTTTGCAGTCAGCATTATGATAGGAACAGGTCTCTCGTTTGTAACCTTTCTGCATATATCGTATCCATTAACTTTAGGCAGCATGATATCAAGTATCAGAAGATCAGGATTATTGCTCTCTATACTTTTTAAGGCCGTTTCTCCGTCATACGCAGTAATGACCTCATATCCCTCTAGCTCAAGATTTATTTTTAAGAGGTCGCAAATTGCAACCTCATCATCTACAACAAGAATTTTGGGTCTCATTATCCACCTCTGTTTATGGCTTTAGGCAGTATCAAGAAAATAATATTCTTTCAGCCATTAGAAATTATATCAGAAATGAATTAACTATAAAATAGTTCTATAGGAAAAACTGCAGTCTTTGAGTATTTCACCTGCTTTTTCAGCATGCTCCCTTTTTACCAATACCCTTGCCGGCAGTCCGCCAACCATATTAACATTGGACTCACCCTGAATAAAGTATGCAATGTTATTATCTTCAAGAATTGATTTAATCAAAGATATGTCCATAGCGCTAAAAGTAGTCATGACAAGATCATATTCAATATACTCAATTTCAGTTTCATCCTTCATATGTTTCTTTTCATGTTTCTCGTGTATTTCATTCACAAGTTCTATGTCGCAGCTAGAACATCTGGTAAAACCTTCCCTGTATTCTGCTTTACATTTTGGGCAAAACATATTAAATTCCCCCTATCATCTTATATTATAACAATTATACCATATTCTGCTTTTAACTTAATTATTTATATTATACAAAAATATTTACATGCCGGAATTTTCACATTTGCAAAAATAAGGAAACAAAGACCATGATTTGGAGCTTGTTTCCTTATTTTTGCAATACGTATTAAGCGTTCACAACATCTTCTCAGTCAGGCAACTGCTTTTTATATTGTTCATTTGAAATATTGTCCATACTATCAACTATTCCTTGTTTATCTATCTCATTGGTAAAAAACTCTTCATAGTCATGATATCCTCCCATGTCCTGTGGAGTATCGGAGGATCCATATTTCATCAGGTCGTTAAGATAATCCATCCCTTCATGCTCGTCATCTTCACGTTTATTAAGGTACTTTCTTCCAAACGGAGCATCCCATACAAGTTCCTCATTTGGACGATCATTACCGAGCTTTTCCGGAGTAACATCCTTTTCCTCTTCACAGTGTATGCACAACCTTGCAAAGGGCAACACTTTTAACCTCTCCATATCAATTTCTTTTCCGCAGAACGCGCATTTTCCATAATTTCCGTCTTTAATCCTGTCTAAAGCATCGTGAATATCTTTAAGCTCATGCTCTTCATGAACTCTAAGGGCATTGTTAAATTCAACCTGGAAAAGTTCTGTTCCCAAGTCAGCAGGATGGTTATCATAATTTGAGAGCTCAGTTGGAGAGTATTTGTCTTGCTCAGCTGTCTTATTTTCTTTCATTATTTCGATAGTGTGTTCAATCTCTTGCTCTCTTCTTTCCAAAGACTCTTTGAGTGAGTCAATAGCTTGGTTATCCATTTATTCGTCCTCCCGTTCTCCTCAAGTTTTCCTGAACGATATTGACAATTTCAGTTATAAACTGGCCTATAAGCGGTAATTTCCACCTGACAACAATTTGAAGAACATATATAAATACCGCGCCTAGAAGCGTAAATCCAATAGCTATCCCAAATCCTCTCGACAATCCTCCAACAAAGTTAGCCCATAACATCTTTCTGGGATGCTCCAAATAAAATACATAATCCACAAGCTTAAACTTTTCCATATTAATTGAAATCTTGTCTAACTTTTTATTTATAATGTTGATTAATCCCTTTTTTTCCCTCATAAATGTCTCCAAGGTTAAGCTTATTAATAATAATTTCAATATAAATCTAAGCTTATAAATTATTTTAATATACCATTATTTTGCTAAATCTTACTCAACAAACCGTTGAATATCTGTTCTTTTGTTATAAGGTAATCACAATTAAAAATATCTTTCTGCAGTGTTCCGTTTATGTCTAAAAGTCTTAATCTAATAT
>JAUZPS010000438.1 GCA_030705945.1 Bacillota bacterium | reverse complement strand
CAGAGAATTCTCACCCCATGGCTCAACCCATATAGCTTCAGCGCCGGATTTTCCAATTAATCTATTACCCATTTTAGTAAATTTCATTTTGCTCCTCCTTCACATCTTTATTTATATATTTTGCAATAAACAATTTACATCCATTTTTTATATTGCAAAATATATACCTTGATTCATAGGAGGATGTGAAAAGCATAGTGGTTCTTTTTTGCGGGCCGCTTATAGAACGCTATACGCGGTGTAGCAAAATTTATAGAACCACTTTTTTTACATCCTCCTATAAGTTGCGAAAAGTTCAGCTTTGATAGTAAAATGCAGACGAATTAACTGCATTTTTTAATGTAAAATCTTTTTCGCAACTTTTTAATAGCTTAAAAGCTTCACAAATTCTTCTAAATTGTTTAAAATGAATATGGCATCCATATTTGTATTATATTCATAATTATTACTGTTTTCTTTAATTAAATTAACGATTACTAACACAATATTGCGAATACACAAAAAAAGAACAAAAAAGAGGCGGTCATTTTGAAATCAAAAATATTCCTCAAAGAAAAAGCTGTTCACGGGACTGCGCTGGTACCTATCGCCATTCATCATCTGAGCTATGCGCCCAATGCAGGAAATTTCTTTTATCTGCACTGGCATTATGAGTTTGAAATCATCGTTGTCCTTGAAGGCGCAATTATATACACCGTTGAAGATAAAGAATATTGTATAATGGCAAAAGAAGGATTGTTCATCCCGCCAAACCAGCTTCACTCCGCCAGAGCGTACAATGGAATGCCCTGTGAAGCTTGCGTCGTGTTGTTCCACCCGAACCTATTTGGCAGCAGTCAACAAGACACAGCTTTTTCAAGGTTTGTTTATCCCATACTAAAAGGTGAAATGGAATTTGATAATCATTTCAAATCCTCAGTGAAGTGGCATCAGTCGGTGATAGAGCGGATTTACGAATTAGACTCTTTACGGGAGGGCAAGATATCTGACAATGAACTGCTTCTAAAAAGCAAGCTGTTTGAGATATGGCATTTATGTTATCAAAATTCAGTAACCGCCGTCCCACGGTGGAAAGAAAAGAAAAACTACAAGCTGGAGAGGCTGCAGCCTGTTTTGGATTATATTCATGCAAATTATAAAGAGGAGATATCACTAATATCCCTAGCCCAAATCCTTCCCATGAGTGAAGGCCAATTTTGCAATGCCTTCAAAGAAGTTATGAACATTACACCCATCGCCTATGTCATACGCCACAGAATTCTTAAGAGCTGCGCTTTACTTACCGAAACAGATTGGAAAATAGCCGATATTGCCAAAGATGTAGGTTTTAGCAATATCAGCTATTTTAACAGGGAATTTAAAAAGGCGATTGGCTGTTCTCCAAGTAAATATAGGAGTGAAGGCCAACGTACCGTTTTCAGCGAATGATAATAATATTCGCGCTTATCGTGGATCAGCCTTTATTCAAAAATATAGTCAAACCAATCAAAATAGGCTGAATCCGAACATTTACTGCCGTTTCCTGTAGCATAAAGAACAATATAATTGCCGGTAAATTTTCCTCCAACTTCTGTTGATAAATAATGAACTTCTCCATTTCCAACTATTTTGGATTTACCGCTTTCATCAATATAACTAAAAGTATATGTATCTTTCGTAGCATTTATCTCAAATATAACCTGGTCCCTATTGTATTCAATACTGTTTTCAACTTTCCACAAGGAACCGATTCTTCTTCTGAATATAATCCTTTTTTGATTATCAATCATTGTGAGCGCTATTTCGTAATGGTGGTTGCAATTTAAAAATACGCTTAACCCTGCCTCTTCCCCATCCTTTTGAGGCGCAAAATCAAGGCTCGTACATACTGCGCAGTCCATATGTTCCTGCCTTCTGCCAATCCATGCCGAGGTTTCTTTATCGTTCAGATTGATTTCATTTCCCTTCAAAGCAAGGCATCCCTTTTTTTCAGTTAATGACCATAGGGAGTTGTCAGGGTTATATATGAAATTCCAACAAAAATCAAGTTTGCTGTCGCAAAAATCATCCCTGACACTTTTAGGAGGGAATGTAACTTCCGGCAGGCAATCAGCTTCCATTAGCAAATCTATAGAGCCATTATTTCCAAATATGGGCCACCCATCCTCATCCCATTTTAAAGGAGTCAAAAAAGTTTCCCTTCCCAGATGATGCCTATCCGGGTATGGTACCGATCGTATTCCAAGGCATACAGCCCACCAGCTTCCATTGTGAGCCTGAACCAGATCCGCATGACCCACAGCTTTAATTGGGAGCGGCAGACTCCGATTGGTCAAAACCGGATTACGAGGACAAGGAATATACGGTCCATCAATGTTTTTGCTCCTTGCAACTGTGAGCATATGGCATTGGGAAGTCCCGCCTTCCGAGATAAACAAATAATAATATCCGTCTATTTTGTACAAATGAGGAGCTTCCGGATCGGCTCCGCCTGTTCCTCCCCATATGTCTTTTCGCTCGCTTAATAATTTCCCTGTGGCAATATCAATTTCGCATAAAAAGATTTTTTGATGTGTTCCGGTATAAAAAACACGCCCATCATCCTCAAAATAAAGTGATGGATCAATGCCTGGCAGGTCTATCCAAATGGGATCCGACCATTCTCCTTGAGGATCGTCTGTCCAGATAACAAAATTTCCTTCTCCTTGTGAATTATATGAAACGTTTGTTGTAATGACATAAAAACGTCCGTTGTGGTATCGGATTGTAGGCGCATAAATACCTATACTGTTTGGAAATCCTTTAGCTAATGTTATCTGGCTGTTTCTTGTAAGACAGTGTCCAATCTGCTCCCAGTGTATTAAATCCTTGCTGTGATAAAGGGGTATTCCAGGGAAATATTCAAAGGAACTTGTCACCAGATAATAATCTTCACCAATCCTGCAAATGCTTGGGTCAGGATTAAATCCTGGTATAATTGGATTTTTGTACTGCATGTTGTTTCTCCCTTTTATTTAATTTTTTGATATTATATAAAAAGCAATTAATCTTTTACATTTGCCTATCACAAAATAACGTTAAAGCGTTCGTTATTTTGCTCCGTCAAATGTAAGATTAATAGTGCTTTTTATATTACTTTGATTTTAATCTATATCTTCAATAGGAACTCAGTACAATATTACGCAGCTTTCTAGTAAGAGAAGTCGTCCCGGCATCGGTTTTCTGAATCATAAACAAAAACGTTAATTCGTCCTTTGGACAATTACAAAAATAAGCCCCAAGCCAGCCATCCCATCCATACTCTCCGGAGCTTGCAATATCGCCGGCTTTACTGCAGTCTATCATTACACGCATCAGATTCCCATAACTAAATCCACACAGAGTAAACCAAAGGTCAAAGTTCTTATGCTGCGCGGCATTTAAAGTTGCGGATGTCAGATATTTAACTGTTCTGGGCTTTAAAAGCTTAACTCCGTCCAAACTTCCTTCGTTCATAAGCATTTTTGCAAATCTTGCAAAGTCATCAATAGTAGAAACCAGACCGGCGCCTCCGGATTCAAAGGCCGGATCTCGGTCCATCTGATGGATTATTCCCAAATGATTACCGCTATAGAGAACCAATCCACCCTTTCCATCATCTGCATAGGTTTTTACAAGGCGGGACCTTTTTTCTTCTGATAACCAGAATCCTGTATCCTGCATTCCCAGAGGTTCGAACAATTCTCTTTTTAAAAATTCCCCAAAACGCATGCCGCTAACAACTTCTACAATAGCTCCCAGCGCATCGGCAGAGAATCCATACTGCCAAGCTGCGCCCGGCTGAAACGCCAAAGCGCATTTTCCCAACTTGCTCATTGCTTCCACCGTACCCAGTGGCGTATCACTTAGCAGCCTTCTGTCAATTTCCTGCAGCAGCGCTTCTGTTTCCCTTCCGGCTCTGCTCTCTCCTCCATATAACAATCCTGAGGTCATAGAAAGTAAGTCTTTGAGAGTGACTTCCCGTTCCACTGGCGCCAAAGCGCCGCCTTCATCTACCATCTGATTTCTGAAGCCAGCAAGATATTTACTTACCGGTTCATATAAATCAATTTTACCCCGTTCCAAAAGTATCATAACCGCAGCTGCTGTAACAGTTTTAGTTATAGAATATAATCTGAAAATAGAATCTCTTCTGATTGGAAGTCCTTCTTCCCTGTCAGCCAAACCGTCTTCATGGTAGAAAATCTCTTTTCCGCCTTTTACGATCAATAAATTTCCTCCGGCTATATAGTTTTGGTCTATGCTCTCTCTTAACGCTTCTTTTATCCGATTAATTTCTGTTTTACTCATCATTTTTGTTTTCCTGCAGCCTTTCGGATTATTTTTTCATACTATATAAAAAGCAATT
>JAUZPS010000437.1 GCA_030705945.1 Bacillota bacterium | reverse complement strand
TGCCGAATGTAAGATTAATAGCGCTTTTAATTATATATTTTGCAATAAACATTTTACATCCTTTTTTATATTGCAAAATATTTACCTTGATTCATAAGTTGCGAAAAGTTCAGCTTTGATAGTAAAATGCAGACGTATTAACTGCATTTTTAATGTAAAATCTTTTTCGTAACTTATATAAAATAAAGTATGAAAAGAACGGCTATATGCGTGTAAAAATTTTACCGATATAGCCGTTTCTGTTCCACTAAGCTCAAAGTATTGCAGGACCTATCTTTAATTGATTTTAATATAGTTAACAAAAAGTAAGATTAGTTTAATAATAGTTGAGTTGAACAGCAGAAAAAGTAATTTTCATGGTCGCTTGGGCGAGCAATGAAGCATGACGAGAACCATCAAAGCAAAATGATATAAAACTTTACCTTTAGTTTTCTATATTGCTAGAATATAAAATAAGGACAACTCACACAGATTTGGATTTTCCCTAAAGAGTACTTGCGGCGCCAATGCGCATCTAATATAATTATTTTCAGGTTTAAGTTTTCTTCATTTGATATAGATAAAAAGCAATTAATCTTTTACATTTGCCTATCGCAAAATAACGTTAAAGCGTTCGTTATTTTGCTCCGTCAAATGTAAGATTAATAGTGCTTTTTATATAGATAATGAACTCTAAAGTTTTATATAAGTCTGCTTTGAAAAGCCATTTTGCGCTATTTTTTATATTGCAAAATGTTTATTCATTGATTCATAAGTTGCTCAAGAAAGTCGTCAAAGGGCTGTTTCTGACCTATTAGGCGAGCAATGAAGCGTAGTTAAGAATATCCCTAACATAATCAGCAGGATAATAGGAGAAAAAGTCTTATGTTTATAAATTCCATATTAAGACCGTTTTTTTCAATAAAGAACAGAGTATCAAACATTAGAATAAGTACTAAGATTACCGTATATTTTTCTTTACTGCTGATCGTGACAGTAATTATGGGAGCTTTTTTATATCAAAAGGTTTACTTAAATATAATTTCAAATAAAGTTGAAGAATTATCAAAACAGGTCCTGGATTTATATAGATATAATATAGATTCCACTATAGATAACTTTATTAATTTCTCAATTGATGCTGAAAAAAATGAAAATGTACAAAATTTATTAAAAAATGAAAGGCGCGACAACCAGTCTGAAAATGATGTTTATAGCTATTTGGCAAAGTTGTTGAGTGAAAATGAGTCAGTACAGTCAGTTTTTTTATTGGATTATAACGGAACCGCGAAATGCATGGTTAATAGAAGACCGATTTCAGAATTGGGGCTAAGAGATGTTAAGAGCAGCGGTTGGTATAAGGAGTGGTACAAGTTGGATATCCGCGCGAAACAAAAATATATTATTTCGCTAAACCCTGAGGATATTTTTTTAAAAAAGCCGGATTACAACTTAATTTCCTTAATAAGAATAATATATAATCAGGATAAGAAACAAATTGGAATTTTAATAATCTGTGTATCTGACATGGTGTTTAAGGGGTACTACAATGAGTTTACCAATAGTTCTGATGAAGGAATAATATTACTTGATGGGAAAAATAACTATATACCTTTAAATAAAATTAAGCTCAACGCAGAGCAATTTATAAATAGAATTAAACAAAATAAAGTTCTAACAACTGAGACAATCGATAATAAAAAGTATGTTTTTGCTTCAATGGATATCAATAGGTATGATATGAAACTGATCAGTAGTATGTCGTTGGAGAAAGTATCGAATGAATTTAAAGCCTTTAGTTTTGTTTCATTTATTTTAATAACTATATATTGCATTTTGGTGTTTATAGGGTCAATCCTGATATCTAGAACCATTACAAAACCTTTAGAAATGCTAGTTAGTTCAATGAAGAATGTAGAAAATAAACAATTTACAACAGTAAATATAAAACCAAACGAGAACAATGAAATAAGTAAGCTTAAAAGAGTCTATAACATTATGATTATCCAAATACAGAAGCTGTTGCATCTGGAAAAACAAAAAGCAGAATTGGATATTCTCCAGATGCAAATTAAGCCGCATTTTCTTTATAATACAATTGATGCTATCCGTTATCTTTCGCTAGCTGGAGAAAATAAAAAGGTCAATGAAGCTTTGGAGGCTCTTGGAAGTTATTATAGAACAAGCTTAAGCAAAGGAAAAGAAGTAATTACAATAGGAGAAGAAATTAGTATCGTTAAAGATTATTTGACATTAATCAAGCTAAGATGCGGTGAAATATTTAATGTGAATTATGATGTTGATGAAAACGCCAATCAACATAAGATATTAAAACTTGTCTTACAGCCTCTTGTGGAAAACGCTATTTTTCACGGAATACAACCTACAGGTGAGACCGGAAATATAAATATATCTGTAAAGTCGAACAATGCAGCTGGAAATATTATTATTACTATTGAAGATGATGGGGTTGGAATAAGCGCCGACAGATTAAAATATTTAACAAATGATTGTATCGACGATAATAGTTCAAGTTTTGGATTGAAAGGAACAATTAAAAGGCTGCAGATTTTTTATGGTATTTCAGACATGTATTCGATAGAAAGTCAAAAAGGCTTTGGCGCCAGGATAACTCTAAAAATTCCAATAGAAAGAGAATAACGATGAACGATTATTTAAAAATTATGATAGTAGATGATGAGGATAATGAGAGAAATCTGCTTAAAGTATGCATTGATTGGTCTGAGTTTGGCATGGAAATTGCTATGGAAGCTTCAGGGGCTGCTGAAGCATTAGATTACCTTGAGGATTTTAGTCCGGATATTATTATTACGGATATATGCATGCCTTTCATGGATGGAATAGAATTTAGCAGGATTGTGGTTGACTCTAATCCATCAATTAGAATAATAGTGTTAACAGCTCATGACGACTTTAATTACGCAAAAGAAAGCATTAAGATTGGGATAGCCGATTATTTGCTTAAACCAATTAAAACTGAAGAGTTAAAAAATGCTTTATTAAATCAAAAAAATAACATAGAAGCTGAAAGATTACATAAAAAAGAATATGATAAGTTTAAAAAACAGCTTAGAGACGCTTTTCCTTTTTTAAAAGAAAAGTTTCTTAATGAGTTAATTCAGGAGAGTTCTTCTGGGGAAAGTAGGATAAATAGAATTAAATATTTTGAAATAGCTTGTTTTATTGACAACATACAGATTGCGTTGATCGAAACAACTAATCTGGAAAAGGAATTCACTCAGGAGCAAGGTTATCTTTTGAGCATTAAATCGACTGAAATTGTCAAGGATTACTTCAAGGAAAACAAGAAAATTGAAGTGTTCACTGATAACACTCAAAAAACAGTTGTTTTATCCGGCGACCCAGACATCAATCTGGTAGAATGTTGCGAAAAAATCAAATTAATTTTGTTGAGCAGGTTAAGTTGTTGCATCTCAATTGGCGTGGGAAAAAGATATGAATCCATAAATCACATAAGGAAGTCTTATATAGAGGCTTCTGACGCGTTAAACTATAAGATGCTTTATGGAAATAATCAGGTTGTAAGCTATTCGGATACCAATATTAATCCGAATTCAAGCGCTATAAGCATAGACTGTATAAGTGAAATATGCTTTGCGGTAAAAACAGGAATGAGTGATAAAGTAATTGAGATGATTGACAGTATTTTTAAAGAATTTTATATCAAGGGATTAAAATCAATGGATCATGTCAGAGTAATCTCTATTAATATAGTTACCACAATATTAAATTCTATAACTGAATTAGGACTACAATACCAAGATGTTCTTGAAGATGTTGGGACGCCTATTAATAACATTCTTAAGATTGATAATATTCCTGAAATGATCATATATTTAAAAGAAATTATAATGAGAATCATTAAATCTATAAATTCAATATATAAAAATAATACGAATAATATTATAAATAATATAACAAATTATTTAAGCGATAATTTATCAAATCCACAACTTTCACTATCTAGCGTGGCAAACGTCTTTCATATGAATTCCAGTTATTTAAGCAGGATATTCAGACAAAAAACGAGCCATTCATTTATCGAATATTTAACCAGATTGAGAATTGAGAAGGCTTCCAGTTTGTTTAGAGAAACTGATTTGAAACTTTATGAGGTTGCTGAGAAAGTTGGAATACAAGATCCAAAATATTTCAGCAAGTGTTTCAAAAAGTATATGGGTTTATCTGTAAATGAATATAAGAAACTCAATCCCTGACCCTCGAATTTGCCAATAAATTAGTAAAAATAATACCCCTTTGAGTAAATTATATAGGTTTAAAAATTCTTGAGATTTGGTAAACTTTTGTCATACACGTTAGATTTGTATATGGCAGAAGATAATTTTATAG
>JAUZPS010000436.1 GCA_030705945.1 Bacillota bacterium | reverse complement strand
TTCTTTAGGAAGCATAGATAAATAGTCATTATATAAATTTATAAATTCATTTTCATGTTCCAGAAGATCAGTTCCAGCATATAAAACATTATAAAGATATCCTAATGAATTGTATTGCTCTTTTACGGATTGTTCTGCCATACCGATTTCCCCTCCTCAACACATATATAGTTTTTTAACTGCATCAAATATTTTTCCTGTAAACTTAGAAAAAATTACTACAAGCATCACCTAAAGGAAACGTGCTTTCTTGTATCTAACTATGTATATTAGAAGCCTTTGTTGTTTTTTGCTTTTTTCAATTAATACTTAATACTATAATACTATTAAGAGTGCCAAAAAGGAAACTTTCAGGATTATTATTAAAGCAAAATGGCAAGGAACACTTTCATTTTTGTATTTGCATTATTTATATTTGCTTATATGACTAAATTGAACTTTTGAGCTGATTGATAGGATTAAAAACGTTGAAATAGACATGGAAAATAAACCATGGTATAATTTTCTTATGAATGTAGGCTGCTCTAAGTTGAGTGGCTTTTTATGTTATATTCGATTGCAAGTATTGAAAATTATATTAGATCATTGATTTCTTATTGAGAGGTTACAGTTACTATGAAAAAGAATTTACTTAAGGTTTTCATGTTATTTCTAGTACTAAATTTTTTATTTGTGGGTTGCGGTGATAGTAAATTCCATGACAAGTACATTACTTTTGAAGATTATTATAAAAAAATGACAATAGATCTTGATTATAATGATCCTTTTAATACGATTAATAGTTTAAAAGAAGATAAAAACTTAAAAGTGCTAGATAATATGAAAAAGATTGTATCTGAGATGAGGATATTATCGAGTAATAATAGTGATAATATTACTTACGATTATGCGTTAAAGCGCTATAATGCTCTTGAGTTTTTAAAATATGCTGCAACAAAAAGCGAAAATAAACTAACTGATGACGAAAGAAGCAGAGTTGTTACGGAATTAACGATCATTGAAGCTAATAAAGGTAGTGACAATTGATAAGAACAGAAAATCTATAAATCACAGGGGGATTCAAATGAAAAAACGACTAAAAATTGTAAACTTAATAACATTGGTGTTTTTAATCATAGCCATGGCTAATGCGCCTGTTAGCAGCGCAGCTAAAAGCGACGCATACGGTTTTATAAAGACAGCTGGAGCTATCGGGTTGAAGTCAGATGGTTCATTATGGTCGGTACCACAGGATGATGGACAAAAGTATACCATGATATCAGATGGGTATATGGATATTGACACGGACAAATATGAGAACTCGTACATAGCCTTAAAAAAGGATGGAACCCTTTGGGTTTGGGGCAAAAACAGCATGGGGCAGTTTGCGCAAAGCGCTCTTTTAGAAAGCGAAAAACCTATAAAAATAATGGATAATGTACAGGCTATATCCGGATTATCCGCCCTAAAGAAAGACGGTTCTGTATGGGCGTGGGGGGGCTCTGTTTTTTCGGAAACTGAATCAAAGGTAAATAAGCCCATGTTTTTGTATAAAGGGGCAAAATCAATTGCATATGGAAGCCGCTGTATTTATTTGATAGATAAAAATTCTACCTTATATGCCATAAGGAATTATTACTGTGGCACTGGGCTCATCAAGGGAAATAGGGTTAAGATTGCAGATAATGTTAAGTGTGTTTCCAACAATTATTATATAACAAATGACAATAAACTTTGGGAGATAACTCTTACTGAAAAAGACATTGATGATAATCCGTCAGTAGTTAATAATAGTTATGACTTTTTTCCAAGATTGATTTTAACAAATGTTGTTTATACCAACTCAAATGATGATTCGTCTTATGATAGAGTTAATGGTACAAGCTGCGCTATAAAATCAGATGGCAGTTTATGGGTGTGGGGTATGGATTATATGCCTTATACCAGCAAATGTAATGGAGCATTACCTCAGAAATTAATGACTGGTGTTAAATATGCCAAATGCGGATTCAAAAATATCAAGATAATAAAAGATGACGGCTCAATTTGTTATTATGGAATTAAGTGTCCCAAAAGCGTTTATTCGATACCAAGAGTTTTAGATAGGGATGTATCGAAAGTTTATGAAAACTTCTCATGGATTCTTACTAAGGATGATACTTTAATGTGGGGACCTTCTTTGCAAGATGACGACAAAGATAGAATTGTTACCCAAAATGCTTCTCAAAATGTTAAATGGAATTCAAATGGAGCAATAATAAATAAGCCTGATGGGACAAAGGTGGAATATAAATTTAATAGCGCATCCGATACATATAGGGAAGAAAAATATGATACTGATTTTAAGAAGAGATTTGGCTCAATAATTATAAAAAATGACGGAACATTATTGGAAGAAGATTTAAAAACATTTGGCAACTCTGATTATAAAAAAATCAACATAGATGGCGCGAACATTAAAACGATATATACAAATTATGACAATAATTTGTATATACTCTATAATGACAATACATTATTTATAAGCTTTGGAAATTACATTGAAACTGATGATGGTGGTAGCGTTGAATACCAGCCTCCGGTTAAATTGATGGACGATGTGAAGGATGTTGATTTTGCAAATAATTATACTTTTGCAATTACAAATAGCGGATTCTTATATGGTTGGTTTTTAGGTTCCTACACTTCTGGGACTGATACAATTCAAGTTAAGAAGATTATGGATGACGTTGATTTTTTTGACAGCAAGACTGAAATGTTTGATATCATAAAAAAAGATAAATCCCACTGGAATCTCACATGTCCTGTTCTTGAAAAGAGTGAAGATAACGAGGAATTCCATAAGGAAATTGCGCAGAGCGCCTATAAAGACATCGATAATATGGAAGGCTTGATTAGTTATTGCCAGGACTATTACATAAAAGAAAACGGCGAACTTTGGGTAAGAGGATATGGCGATAATACTTCTGTTAGTTTTTTTAATCATGAAATTAAACTGAATTTCAGAAAGGTAATGGACAATGTAGTTCAGGCAGGTTATGATAATGAAAATGATCGGGGATTAGCCCTTTGCGATGACGGTTCTTTGTGGGAATATGGTATTGTTGCAATTCGTGAATTTGCAAAATTGCCAGTAATAATAAATGAAGACATAAAACCACGTAAAGTTATGGATGATGTAAAGGAATTCCGAATAGAATATAACTCATGCGCCGCAGTAAAAAAGGACGGAAGTTTGTATGTATGGGGTGATAACAATTCCGGACAAATGGGAAATGGAAATTCAGATTTTGTTGAAAAGCCGATAAAAATTCTTGATGATGTTGAGAATGCTTATATATATTATTATTCAATGGCTGCATTAAAAAAAGACGGTACAATTATGGGGTGGGGAGCTTGCTCAGATATGGTAAACCCAAGGCCATCTGTGAAAAACCCCATAACGATTGCGCCTTCCGATAACAAAATATCCAACAACAGCTATGAAGCTGTGGGTCTAGGCGAGGATATACCAATTTGTATTAAGGTTAATGACCAAAGCTTCACAAAAAGCGCCAAGTTGGTTCTGGAAAATGGCTCGACTATTTCTCTCGACAAAAGTAATTCCTGTTATTTTACCGGCAAATTATCCGGAATAAAGAATGCGGGTATTTTGAAGTATTATATAGTTGCATCGGATGATAATGGTAATGAAATAAAATCTGATGAATACCAGGTTAAGATTGTAAATAATGAGAAAGTGCTATTAGATCCTAAGAATGGCGAGTTTATAGCGAAAGATTTCAATGTTGTTGTCGATGGAAATAAAATTGTTTCAGATTACCAGCCTTTAATTTTAATTAAGAACGGCAGAACCCTATTTCCTGTACGCGCCTTGTCAAGCGCGTTGAAAGCGGATATAAAATGGGATGGCGCAACTAAGACAGTTAGCGTAAGTAAAAAAGGAAACAATATTTCCTTTAAAATAGGAAGCAAGGAAGTGGCTGTTAATAACAAAAAAGTAACTATTGATGTTCCTGCAATGATTGTTGATGAGCAGACTATGTTGCCTGTAAGAACCATATGTGAATTATTAGGCGCAGAAGTTAACCTTGATGCAGAAAGACAGGAGATAATTATAAAATCCGCTAACAAGTGATAGATAAGTTGCGAAAAAGATTTTACATTAAAAATACAGTTAAAGGGTTTTGGCTCTGATAATAAAGCGCTAATACATAATGGATAATTATGTTTTAGCGCTTTTTTTGATTTTGACGATATTTGCCATATAGAAGGGTCAAACTCTATAGGAGGTAAGATGGAAAATTTATTAAGGATAATGAGCGCGTATGTTTTTTGGTATCCTCTCATTATGAGTATGATATGGATAGTCGGAGGCTTGCTTTTTTATGT
>JAUZPS010000435.1 GCA_030705945.1 Bacillota bacterium | reverse complement strand
TAGCTGGTTGCGGCTTGGTAAAATAGGACTTCGCCAGATTTATATCAAAACCTCATGCTACATGGCATGAGGTTTTGTGCTATGTTTTTAGACTTTAGAGGTCCATGTCTATAATTTTAGTCCGAAAAATACGGACTCCTCCTATATTGAAATTTGAAATCAATTAATATTTTACATTACATTTATCTATTGCAAAATACCGATAAAACCATTCGATATTTTGTTTTGCTAAATGTAAGATTAATAATAATTTTAATATTATACAAAGTAAAATATTTTCCGACATATTTAATATAATTATAAATCTTAAACAAAGAGGTGTTAAAAGGCTGCTTATGAAGATATTTCTTCTAAAGCGTTTCATTAAGAGCGTTTCAAAAAAATTCCTGTTCAAGTTTTGTATGTCTGCATTTAACTATCAAAGCTGAACCTTTTTGCAACTTATGAATCAAGGTATATATTTTGCAATATAAAAAATGGATGTAAAATCTTTATTGCAAAATATTTGGAAAAGTTAAATGATCAATTTTTACATTATAATCCATAATAATAATCCATAATATTTTAACCAAGGAATAAGAATTAGGAAGTATGGCGCATTAAGCTATTTTTATTTAAATAATCCTAAATATTAAAAGAGGAGAGAGATTTATGAAACTAAAACTAAAATGGAAGTTTATAGGCGTATTTACATTAATTCTTGTTTCATTTAGCATATTTTTGTTTTTTACTGTTAATTATGAAGTAAATAATCTTGTAAAGTACAGTGTGGATGAGAAACTAAATTCAGATATAAACATGGGATACAAGCTTTTAGATGAAAGGTATAAGGGAGATTGGGCAATAATAGATAATAAGTTGTATAAAGGCTCTAATCTAATTAATAACGATTTTAGCTTAGTAGATGAAGTTAAAAAACAAACTAATTCTTTTGCTACAATATTTCAGATGGACACCAGAGTATCGACCAATGTAATTAATAAAGATGGAAAGCGTTCAATAAATACTAAGGCATCTCCAACGGTTGTTGATACAGTTCTTAATAAGGGAATTGAATATAAAGGAGAGGTAGATGTAGTTGGAAAAAAGTGTGAAACAAGATACTTACCTCTGAAAGATAAAAATGGAAAAATTGTTGGGATGTTTTTTGTTGGTGTGGAAAAGAGCGTATTAAAATCTATGGTAGGTAGAGTTAGTAATATGTTAATATTAATTATTGTAATAGCTATTGCAGTTGGAGTCTTTGCTTTGATGTTACTAACAAGGAGAATCGTAAATAACATAGGAAAGGTTCAAAATACTTTGAAGGAAGTTGCAACAGGTAACCTGACACTACAAATTGATTTACGAAATGGTGATGAAATAGGTGAAATAGTAGATAACTTAAATCATATGATTAAAAGGATTAGTGGAATTATAGGAGAAACAAAGCTGGCTAGTGAAGATGTTAATCATAAAGCTGAGGAAATGAAAACAAATATTATAGAATTTGGAAGAACCTCAGAGCAGATATCCATAGCAGTAAGTGAACTCGCAAAAGGGGCATCAGAGCAAGCTCAATCTACAGAAACAGGAAATGATAAACTAGTAAATATAATAAATGATATTAGAAGGATTACTTCAGATATGAAAGCAACTAACGAGCTCGCAGAAAATGCGAAAGAAAAGGTCCTGTCAGGTGAGGTTACAGTTCAAGATCAAAGGCTCAAAATGGATCAAAGCAAGCAAGCTTCAAAAAAGGTTTCAAGCGCAGTATCTTTACTTTCCCAGAAATCGGAGGAGATTGGACTAATTCTGGATGTCATAAAAAGTATTTCCGAACAAACAAATCTTTTGGCTTTAAACGCAGCTATAGAAGCAGCAAGAGCTGGGGAACAAGGAAAAGGATTTGCAGTTGTTTCTGAGGAGATAAGAAAGTTAGCTGAAGAATCTAATAAATCTACAATAAAAATCAGAGATTTGATTAAGTCTATTCAGGTTGATGTAAATGAAACTGTGGAGGACATAGAAAATGCTGTTTCTTCCTTAAGTAGTCAAGAAGAAGCGCTTGGGTTGACCGAACAGACCTTTGAGGATATCAAAGAGACAGTTAATACTATAACGAACAAAGTTAATATAATTTCGCGTCTATCAGATGAGTTAGTCGTAAATGCTGAAAGTATCGGGAGCGAAATTCAGATGATTGCCAGTACAGCCGAGGAAATGGCTGCAGGTACAGAAGAAGTTTCAGCGTCATCAGAACATCAATGTACAGTTGTACAATATTTGACATCCACTATTCAAGACTTGACAGATATGTCTACAGGCTTGATGGATAGTACCAGAAAGTTCAAAATATAAGATGAACTTTTTTAGCAGATTATATCTATAGAGTAAAATTTTCCAAAACAAATCTAACATCATCTTCATCATTTGCTTTCATATGTTTTCCGAAAATATTCTAAAGCGCCAATTTTGTTAATCTTATATCTTAGCATGCAAAAATAACAAATATAAAAATCATTAAAATGTATCAAAATAAACTTATGCAAAAATTAAGCATAGGAGAAGATCATATGGAAATCCAAGAATTAAAAGCTTTTGATTTCCCAAATATATTTAGTTTGCGGGAACCTATTGTTAGCGCTAAAGCAATTATTGAAGAAGCGAAAAAAAGAAATATTCCTGTAAGTCTTATAAATGAAGGTGAATTGATTAGACTAGGACATGGCAAGTATCAGAAGCTGATTTCAGCAGCCATGAACGAAGGCGCTAGCAGTATTTCGGTTGACTTTGCTAGCGATAAGCAACTAACAAAGAGAATTTTTGGCGCAGAATCTATACCGATACCTTACGGGGATGCTCGCCAGAATGTTGAAGAAGCATTAGAAGCATCGGATGAAATAGCATATCCGATTGTTATAAAACCTGAGAATGGAAACAATGGTAAACTCTCAATTCTTGAAGAAAATGCAGATCACGACAATCGTATACGCTTTAAGCCTAATTTAAGAGTAAAAAGGAATGATGCGTCATCTATCCTTGACATGTTATTTCCGGAAGACCAGCCTTTTTCGGTTCCAATTGTTTCTATTACAGGGACTAATGGAAAAACTACAACAACACGTATGATTAGCCGTATTATAAAAAATGCTGGATATACCGTTGGAACGACAACTACTCATGGCATATATGTAAATGACAAATGTTTGGAAGAGGGAGACACGACAGGACCTTTAAGCGCGAGGAGAGCGCTTTATCATAAGGAGATTGACGCAGCGGTGCTTGAAACTGCGAGAGGAGGTATAATAAGAGCTGGCCTCGCGTATGAAAAAGCCGATGTAGCTGTGTTTACAAACCTTTCTGAGGACCACCTCGGGATCGATGACATCAATTCTATGGAGGATTTGTTAAATGTGAAATCTATTGTTGTTGAAGCGGTAAAAGACGAAGGATTTTGCATATTAAACGCAGATGATCCGTGGGTGATGAAAACTAGGGAAAGGGCCAAAGGAAATCATGTATTAATCTCTTTAGATGAAAGTAACCCAATATTAATTGATCATATAAATAATCTGAGATGCGCGGTATATAAAAAGGAAAATAGCATTTTTGTGACAAATGGCGGCATTGATTTGGAACTTGTTAAAATAAATCATATTCCAGCAACTTTAAATGGAAACTTAAAGCATAATATTTATAACAGTATGGCAGCCATAGGAGCATGCTTCTCGTTGAATATATCACTAGATATTATACGCGATACATTAAAGACCTTCTCATGTAATGCTGATATTAATCCAGGAAGGTTTAATGTCTATAATATGGGAGACTTCAAGGTTGTTCTTGATTATGGACATAATATTGAAGGTTACAGTGTAACAATCGATGGGCTGAAAAGTCTTAAACCTTCAAGGTTAACTGGGATTATCGGCGTTCCTGGGGACAGAAGGGATAAAGATATTAAGAAAATCGGTAGAATTGCAGGAATTTCATTTGATAAGATAATAATCAAAGAAGACTTAGAATTGCGTGGCAGAAAACAGTTTGAAGTGGCAAGAATACTTCTTAGCGGCGCGCTTGAAGGAAATATAGACAAAAATAATATATCGGTAATTCAAAACGAAGTAGAAGCCTTAAAAGAAGCGGCGCTTAATGCTAAGAGCGGCGAAGTGATTGTAGTTTTCTTTGAAAAAATGGAGCCGTTGGTTGAATTTTTGAATAACTTTTCAGAACAGGAAAACAATTTGAAATTATCAGAGGAACCAATATCGGTTTAGTTTTATTGGTAGTTTATTGTGAAATAAAATTAGTTTTATTAACTGCGATGTAAACCCTAAACACTTTTTTAAAAGAACTATTATAAAAAGCACTATTAATCTTACATTTGACGGAGCAAAATAACGAACGCTTTAACGTTATTTTGCGAT
>JAUZPS010000434.1 GCA_030705945.1 Bacillota bacterium | reverse complement strand
GTGTATTATTCGGAGGATTTCAAGAAATTACATGTTGTAAATCTTGGCAGCATGGGGCTTTCATTGTCCTCTGACGACTCCCTCATATATATGAATATTAACCTTGAGAATGTAAGTGACGAGGAGTTGTTGGAGCTTTTAGACGCTATAAACAATAAAAAGAAGTATTACAGGTTAAAAAACGGTTCAATCATTAACTTGAGCAGTGTCGAAAGTGAGAAATTTATTGATTTTTTAAACAATTTGAATATTGATAAAAAAAGTTTTAAGGATGGTTTATTTGAGATACCATTAAATAAATGTTTCTATATAGAAAACTATCTCAAAGAAAAGGGTTTTGATAATGTGGAGATAGATAAGCGTCTTGGCGATTTAATGAACAAAGTTTCAGAGCCCGTGGAATCTGAACTTGTTTTAGATAACCATTTAAACAGTGTACTGAGAAATTACCAGAAAGAGGGAGTTAAATGGCTTAACAGTATGGCTCGGTTTTCTTTTGGGGGAATTTTAGCTGACGATATGGGGCTTGGAAAAACCCTTCAGGTATTGGCGTTTATACTTGCTCAAAAGGACAGGAGACTTCCGTGTTTGGTTGTTGCGCCGTCTTCAATAATTTATAATTGGAAGCTAGAGTCGGAAAAATTCGCCCCTAGCATAAAGGCGCTTGTGATAACAGGAATTAAGGAAAGACGGTCCATCCTTATTTCATCTTCTAATGATTATGATGTTATTGTAACTTCCTATGGCGCCTTGAGAAACGACATTGAAGATTATAAAAAAATGAAGTTTTCCTTTATATTTGTAGATGAAGCTCAGAACATAAAAAATCCTTTGACAATAAACGCAAATAGTGTAAAGAGTCTTAAAGCCGGCTGTTGTTTTGCGATAACCGGCACCCCGATAGAAAATAGCTTGACTGAGCTTTGGTCCATTTTTGATTTTATAATGCCGGGCTTCCTTAAAGATAGAAGTAAATTTGCCGCTATGTTTGAGGAGCCCATTGTAAATGGCAGAAATCAAGAAAAAGCGGATGAGCTGTCAAGACTAATAAAACCCTTTATTTTAAGAAGGTTGAAAAAAGATGTTTTAAAAGAACTGCCTGAGAAAATCGAGACAAGTTATTTGGCTGAAATGAAGGAAGAGCAGAAGAAAATATATGCAGCTTACTATAAAAATTTCAAAGAAGAGCTATTACCCCAAATTGAAGAATTCGGAACACAGAAAAACCATATTGAAATTCTAGCCGCATTGACCCGCCTAAGACAGATTTGCGCCCATCCCGCCACATTTCTCGATGATTATGACGGAGGCAGCGGTAAACTGGAGATAGCAATGGAACTGATAACACAGTCCATAAATTTAGGCCATAGTGTATTAGTGTTTTCACAATTTACAAAAATGCTTAAAATAGTAAGAAATGAACTGGAAAACAACAATATAAATTATTACTATCTAGATGGCTCTATGAAACCGGAAGAAAGAATGATGGAAATAGATAATTTCAACTGTGACAGGGAAGCGGTATTTCTTATATCTTTAAAAGCCGGTGGAACTGGACTAAATTTGACTAAAGCCGATATAATAATCCACTTTGATCCATGGTGGAATCCTGCAGTTGAAGATCAGGCAAGCGACAGAGCTCATAGGATGGGACAGAGAAATATTGTGCAGGTGTATAAACTTCTGACAGAGGGAACAATTGAAGAAAAAATTGCAAAGCTTCAGGATAAGAAAAGAGATTTGATAGAAAGCATAATAAAGCCAGGTAATAATGGTATTGACAAGCTTTCTGAAGAAGTATTGAGAGAATTGTTTATGTAGGTATCGTACAAATGCTGAAAGACGGATTTTAGCGATTGATGAATTACTCAAGAGAGAAACAGGCGCGTCAGGTTATTTACAAAGAGGATGCCCCAAAAATGGAATCAATACATTTCCTTTGGAGTAATCAAGAAGCTATAAAAATAGCAGATATGGAGTGATGATATATTTTTTAATTATAAGATTAAAATGAGTGTTGAAACTTCTTCAGATAAGAAGAACAACACTCATTTTTTATATAACGCGCTATAATATCTTTACCCTTAAGAAACTGCTTATCTCCTGATTACAACGGTTTTATTTGCAGCATTCCATGTAACGCCGGCGCCCATACTTTCAGAAATAAACCTTGTCGGGACGAAGGTACGACCGTTTATTATCGTTGCGGGAACTTCAAGAGATGTTTTATTCCCATCAACAGATGCTTCTTTTTTGTTAACGGTTAATACAACAGTCCTGTTATCCTTTTTTGCTGTTACTGTTTTTGTTTTTGAATCCCAATTCACATTTGCTCCTAAAACCTCAAAAATTGATCTTAATGGAACAAGTGTCCTGTTGTCTCTGATAAGAGGTTGAGTATCAAATATGACAGGTCTTCCGTCGATATTTACTTTGATTCCGTTTGGGTCTATAGGTGAAGATATTAATTCGCCATTTGACTGGATAGTAACAATCTGGGTATTACCTGTATTTATACTTTCTTTTGTTTTTATGCTTTGAATTACCGTTCCCTGGGCAGTGTATGTTCCTGGGCTCACAACCCTTGCAAGATACTCAAATACTGCATTTTTGCTATCTATGTAAGGATTGTTGTAAACAAAGAATTTAACTTTCTGACCTTCAATATTTCTATAATAGTAAGGAGAATTCATATAATTTTCTATCGGCTTCAAACCTGATGGTAGGTAATCTGTGACGTCATAACCTCCGTCAAATGCTTTCGGGCCGATGCTCCATGTTATTTTTACCTTAATTATATCTCCCTGTTTGAAGTTGTTTGATTTTATTGGCGAGCCATTAGTCAATAAATACTGTCTGTCAACAGAAATTGATTTGTCAGTTTTACTTATGTTCAGAACATTTTCTTTGAAGATTGAAACAGCTGAGACAGCTCCCTCGACATTTGTGATTTTAAAGGCAGACATATTTTTTGAAGGTATTTCAAGCACGAAATTACCGCCTTTTGAAAGCTTGATATTCTTGTTATTGCCGTTGTAGCTGTAAGTAAAGGAAGCCTCGTCGCTATTGTAATTTTCTATTTCATTATTTATATAGAGGAGCTTCTCAATGCTTAACAGTATGTCCTTGGAATAATTCTTGACGCAGTACCCAAACATTCCATCTTTCTCATAAATTCCAAGCTTTGACGCAAGATATGAGCATAATGCTGTAACCTCGAGCATGTCATCCTTATCATTCCCGGTGTTTATACGGAAGAAGGGTTTATACTCCTCAACAGATTTTGAGATCCTGCTTTCATATATCTGTTTTGCCTTATCCTTATCTCCCAATGCGCAGTATGAAAGCGCCAGATATATATTATCCTTTATTGAAAGGTTATCTATTGCTGAAGCTTTGTCAAGTTCAATGAGCACAGGCTCTTTATATGAGGCGAGACCATATATTGCCATAATTCGTTCTGACTGGTTATTACCTTCTAAAATTTTATAAAAATAATTTTTAAGTTTTATTGAATCAACATAGTCTTTTACCAGGGGAGCCAATTTTGCGGACAATTCAACATCGCTGTCTGAATATGGCAAAAGCGCCAATCCGCCATCGGTTTTCTGGAAATTATTAATGTTTGCGCTATCTGATTCAGGTATGAATTTATAGTCTTTAAAGTATTTCAACAACATATCGGAGGATATTTTTTTTGAGAGTTTCTGGTCAATTCTGTTTCCATCCCAATAATACATCCCAAGCAGCTCTGAAAGAAACATTCCCCGGCTTTTGTCACTGAAAATAATCTTTGTATTTCCAGTTTCACCGCCATTTAATGTCATATTGGGAGTGACATCATAATACAATGCCTTATCGATCTGGTAGTATGATTTTACCACATTTATTTTATGCTTTAGCGAGTCTTCCAATCCGCTGTTTGTTGAAGCCTTTATTATAAGCTCGTCATAGCCTTCGGTAAAACTCCACAAAGGAATATTTACCCTCTCAAATGCTTTGCCCACAGCAGTGACCTTCAATTCGGGATTTTTGGCGCTCGATACTTCAAACATCACAAGATCATTTTCATTTAAGCTGTCTCCATAAGCGTTTAGGCCCATTACAGGTTTGTCACCTGCGATATAAGTTGTGTTGAAACTATAGTTTATAAAGAAGGGCTGGGACACATTCATATTGACTGTGTTGCTTCCGGCATAAAGGTCATGGGAAATTGCTCCAAGTGAGATTCTCCAGGATGTTATGTTATCGGGAAGCTTGAATTTCATCTGCGCAATTCCGTTGTCATCTGTCATTACAGATTCAAAATGGGCTGTATCGCGAAAGTCCTGTCTTATCGGTTGAGAACTTCCTGAGCCTGAATCAGCCGTTGACGCCTTGTTTTCATTCGACATAACAGGCATGGCCTCAGCAGAGGC
>JAUZPS010000433.1 GCA_030705945.1 Bacillota bacterium | reverse complement strand
CGTTTCCCGACAAAGAGACTCTATGGAATACCCCATTTTTTAATCCTATTACAACATGGATAGAAGTGGATGCTCTATTGAACCTGTTAAAGTTGGAGAAGGATGATTTGATAGAAGCAGCATACGGAAATCCGCAAAAGCGGGCGAAGTGTAATAAGGCGGTGAATGATTTGGCGAAACAATTACCTGACTATGTAGTTTTGAAGCATATTTCGGAGGATATGGGCAACGGCATCCGGTATAACTATCCGGTTATCCAGTTTGAAAAGCTTTTCGGGGATCTGATCGGATTACTAAATACGCTTTATATGATAGTACCCAAGGTATATAGGCATACACAAATGAAATCAGTGGATCACATTTATCAGATCATGGCTGACCGGTCACTGGAAATCTTAAAGCCGCAGATCATTATAAAGTGAATATTTAGGGGGCATTAGCAGTGAACATAAGAGAAACATTAATCTACCAACTTATAAATTCACCGATAATGAAAATTGGAGCGCTAACAGCCATCATCAACAGGACAATGAATTTTATCAGAATCATTAAGGCGCTTATGGGGTTAAAAAGTTCATTTGTCGGCCAGACGAGGCTGGTTTACCGCGCTTTACACCAGTTTAAAAATGGGGCGGAAAAGGTGAGAATCTTACCTGACGGAATCGAAGCAGATGGTAAAGTTATAAGCATGGGCCATATACATATTTTGGAATTCATACCACAAAGCGGTGTAGAGCTTCCGTGTAACAAGGTTTCTTCCATTAGAGACGCTATTATAAAAGCCGTGTATCAAAAAGATCCGTCTATTACCGTGAAATATTACAGGCTTAGGGCTTTGTTTCAGTTGGTTACCTTAGCTTATCTTATCTGTATATTATTTTTGATTTATAAAATTATATCACAAAGTACTGTTTATTCGTTCCCACAGAAATTATGCGAATTTTTGTGGATGGCTTCCAGCATATATTTCTTTACGCAAACGCTTTTGTTTTATCGCTCAAGGCTAAAGCACTTTTCAATGAAAATAAGCTTTGTAGAAGCCAACACAGAAGAGGAGAAAGCTCTAAAAAGCTCAGAAAAGCAACCATATGTAATCGCTGTTGTCCCTACCTATATGGAAGAACCCAGTTTACTAAAGAGAACTTTATATAGCTTGTGTCTTCAAAGCTACCGGAATTTACATGTGGTAATGCTTTTAGGAAATGATGCTTTCAGCAGGGATGATGAGGTACAAAATAACACAAAGCAGATGAGGAGAATGATAGCAGGGATTAAAGCAGAATTACGAAAGCATCAACAGACTATCCGGGAGCAGTCTTTGAAATTTTATACGAGCATGCCGGCTGATAAAAACAGGCTTTCCATTGAATATGAGAATATAGGAAAGCTTTTGGGAGACACTGCAAAGTGGTTTATTCAGAAAGCAAGAGAATTTGCAGCCGATTCCGCCTCATATCCTACAGATAAATTCTTCATACGACACTCGTTGGTTTATTGGTATATGTATTTCAAAAGACGGTCCATTCGATGCCTCAAAAAAGCCAATAGCCTGACCTCAGGGCTGAAGCCTTTAGAAAGCGACACTTCAGATGATTTACATGTCATTGAGGAATATTACAGAGAATTAGGGGATGTGTTCGGGAAGACATTGGAAGTATTTATGAGGACAAAATATGAAAATTTGGAACAGGAAAAAACAAAGGCCGGAAACCTGACCGCTTACTGTTCACTTATCGGGCAAAACTGGATTAATAAAAAGCAGCCCAGCGGAAAGATTATTTTGATCCCTTGCGCAGAAGGAAAACCTGTCAACGAACCGGAATATTTAGTTTCATTTGATTCAGATACGATAGCAAAACCTGATTATATTCTGCGAAAGATAGTCTTTATGGAGAAAAAGGAAAACAACAAAGTCGGACTGATTCAATCTCCCTACGTTGTTCCTTCTCCTGAAAAAACATCGGTGGCATCTGCATCGGGGATTCATTCCTACTGGTTTCTACCAGTCTCCGTAGCATTAAGTTCATTTAAAAGCGCGTATTGGTTAGGATTTAATGCGGTAATGAGATATGAAGCTGTAAAAAAAATTAAATCGTTCCTAACGGATACCGTCATAGAGGACACCCAAAACAGCATCAAGCTGAAGCAGGCAGGATATGAAATCATTACCTCGGCTGAGGAACAGTGTATTACGTTTAGTCCCGACAGCTTGGATTCGCTAAAGAAGCAAAGAATCCGGTGGGCATGCGGTGGATTTAAAATAGCCAAAGACCTGATTGTGAGCATGTGGAGAAAAAAATCAGGATTAAATGGTTTTAGGGAAAAAATATTAGGATTAAATTATGTATTGGGGCTAAATATTTTACCGATCGCAGTCACATCCATGTATATATTGGAATCTCCTTTTGGCCGCCAGTATTATTTTATAGAAACACTTCCGTTTTTCTTATACCTGATATCGTATGTTTCCCTACTGAAATCTCTAACGGGTTATAGATGGAAGCATATGATAGACGGTTTAGCCGTCAGTACTTTCCTTAACATATACCATCTTGCAGGCACTGTGAAATCATTAAAAAATTTATTTATTAATGAAAAAAGCAGGATCTTTAAGCCGACTCCCAGAGGCAAAAAAAATAGCGGTCAAAAACTAGGTAATCTTGAGTATTTTGGAGTTTATTTAATTATTGTTTGGTTTGGACTCAGGTTAACCAATCAAATTTTAAATCATGTGTACTACGACATATTTCCGCTATATCAGTTGATATTGGCTCTATACGGTGTAAAAAGGTTTTGCAGCCGGGATGCTGACGCAAAAAAAGAGGTTGAAAAAAAGAAGCATCTTATTAGAAGCGCTGCAACTGATGCCGTTTCAAATGGTTTTACCGGTATATTTTCAAAGTTCCATAAAGTTAATTATGTCGGCTTATTAAAAATTGCATTTATAATTGCGGGAGTTGCTATATTAAGCATCGCTCCAATGAAAAAAGTTAATGATTTGATCTTACTAAATAATATTAGAAAGGAGGTGATGCTGGATCTATATGACTCTAGGAGCCTAAGAGCGCCCCTTAACCCTTTCGACCAGGCAAAAAGACTTGGCAAAGGCTTAAACATAGGCAATGTTTATGAAGTCCCAATGAGAGGAGGTTGGAAACTTAACTTACCAAAAGAATATTTTAAGATAATTAAAGATGCGGGGTTTGATACTGTGAGAATACCAGTCGGATGGCCGTACCATGTGTCTAAGGAAAGCTGCTATACAATAGATGAAACATTCTTTCAAAATATTGACTGGATCCTGCTAACTGCAAAAAAGTATCATTTAAATACAGTTCTTGTTTATTATTATGATTTTCGCAGTTCAGACGGAATTTACTGTGAACCGCAGAAAAACTACGAAATATTTATCAACGTTTGGAAACAGATTGCAAAAAGGTATAAAAAATGTGATTCAAGTGTGTATTATGAGTTATTGAACGAGCCTCATGGGAACCTTACAAGTAAAATATGGAACGACCTGTTAAGTAAAACCATTGATGAGATCAGAAAAATAGACTCATATCACACAATAGTTTTAACTGCAGCAGATTGGGGAACGGCCTATGGGCTTAAAGATTTAATGATACCTGCCAAAGAATCAAATATTGTTTGCTCATTCCATACCTATACCCCCGTATTATTCACACATCAAGGCGTGACTTACGCAGAGGAAGAATATAAGTCGGTTAAGGGTCTTGTATGGCCGGGGCCGCCGAAAGAAACGTTTGAAGTACCGGAAGAACTTGAAGAGAATAATTCTATAAAAGAATGGCTTGAGTACTACAACATTATGCCTTATAAATATAACCCTGGCGGACCCGAACCTATATTGAAGGAATTGGATATTGCCTACGACTGGGGAAAGAAAAACAAAAGACCTATATGGCTTGGAGAGTTTGGCGTAACCACAAACGCCGATAACAAATCACGAATCAACTGGACAAATTTCATTACATCAGAAGCGGAAAAAAGGGGTATGACATGGGCGTACTGGGATTTTTGTACTTCCTGTAAGGTCTATGACTTAAAAAAGAAGCAGTGGGATGAAGGACTCTTAAAAACATTAATTCATTAATTAACGAAAGGACGTGTTTATATGAATTCAAAATCATTTAAAAAAATAATCTGTACGGTTTTATGCGCAATTATGTTATTTGCTTCTGCAATAAGTTTAAACGCAAGCGGAAATTATACCGGAGGCAGCAGTGGGGTTAGCAGCAGCGGCGGTATTGTGGTTCCGCCTGAATTACCAGCTGAGATGCCGTTAAATAGCGATGGAATAAAAGTATTTGTATCAGCTCTGATAAAAGAAAATGAGGATAAGATCATAGAAAAAGTTAACGGTGTAGATGGGGATTTCAAGCTTCGCTCAATCAAT
>JAUZPS010000432.1 GCA_030705945.1 Bacillota bacterium | reverse complement strand
TCCGAGCTCATAATAGGAGCTGATCTAATGGTAAGGCCTGGCCTTCTGACTTTGAAATCAACTTCTACATCAAAACTGGCATCCTTATACTTACCTAACCATCCATTCTTTATCCAATCATCCCATGTGAGAAATTTTATTTTTTCATATCTTCCAAAGCCGCATATATCAGCGTTAAGCTCCTTTGATGTCCTGTCTAAAAACCTTAACATATCATTTTTAATAAAACTTTGGACAGCCTTTTCCAACAAATCTCTTTCACTGCTTTCATAGTTTTGTCCGCTTTGAATCGCCATTATATCGCCTTCCAATATGAGTTTAAGACTTATGTGAGGCTTACCATTGACAGTTTGTATCTTTCTTTCAGGTCCTCTGCTTTGTTTAATATCTAAAATTACGTTATACCCTTTAGTTTTGGGATCTGGAATCGTAAAAGTGGAATGGTCGTATTCTCCAATCGCCATCAGATATAAGGTGGCTTCATTGCCATCTAATTCCCCAGTCATCTTTGCGCCGTTAAAAGCTGCAAGGCCCATTGTCTCCCCTTTTATATCTCCAATCTTCGGAATTTCTCCGGCTTTATAATCTCCCTCCATTGGTTTAGAATGACCTTCTTCCAAATATGTTGACTGATCCTTGACAAAATCATCAACTGACTCATCATCCCCAACACTGACTAATGTAGCAACGCCCTGCTGCGCTTCAGATACAGAGTGTGAATATAAGTTATATAATGTAGTATTCGCAATAAACCCAGTATATTTGTACGTTGAAAATTTCATTTCATAATATTTTGCCGGATCAGCTTCCTGTTGCGGATTAATTGAGTCAAGGTAGTCTTTTGCAGGCTTTCTGCAAACTGCTATATAAGTATTGGGCCTGAATTCTCTGCTCTTTATCATACCCTGAACATATCCCATCATTCTGCCGCTCTTAGCAAGATCCTCAGAGAAGACAACAACCTTAGCGTGTTGAAGGTTTATTCTCTTCCCTACAAAATTATTTGCTAAATTAATTCCTGATAACAAAGAGGGGCATTCCACAGTTAACGAGCCGACGGATTTACTTCCGCCACCGCCTCCCCCACCGCCTCCTCCACCGCCTCCGGCAGCAAGAGGTATGACGTATTGCAAGGTTAACCTTAAGTTATTGGTAGAGCCGCTATCAAGGCCAATTGCAATAACGTATGTCATTTCATCCACTTCGATCCTATCTGTGCATCCTGACAATACAAGACATAGTATTATTAATACACTGATGCCCCTTATTAACTTCATGCTCTTACCTCCTTTTTATCCTTTCTTTTTTTTATAGCTTTTGCAATGGCAAGCAATACAGCTGTTATTACAAAAGGTGTTATCCATGCATAATTTCTAAATAGCGCATTTTCCAATTCAATCGTATCCATCAGATTGGTAGGCGCAAGGCTCAAGGTAAATATGAGCACAGCAAATGGGGGGATTAATGGACGATAGTACTTCAATTTAAAAGTTTTCTTAAATACATGAATTGCGAAGAAAAATACAGTGCTCAGATACATAAATGCAACTAACGCCCACGCAAGCACAAAAACTGATTCTATTCTCTGAAAAAATCCGCTGTATTTAATCAACCTCGAAATTTCAAATATAGGCAAGAAATTTTCTAAAGCGTAACCGTACCTGAAGACCAATATATATACAAGGGACGAGGATATCAGCATAAATGCCGAGACACCTATTCCTATATACCCCGCAGTCTTAAAATTCCCCTTTGTCTTAATGAAAGGAAAGCACAAGATTATTAGTATTAACGCAGAATATGACGATATCCTGAAAAAGCCTTTTCCAAATAAATCTTTCACACCAGTACCAAGTATAGGAAATATGTTTGTTATATCGCAATAGGGTATAGCTAAGATAATAATTATGATGTAAGCCAATATTACGATAGGCACATGAATTGCAGTAAACCTGACTATGGATTCTATGCCTAAGTAAGCCGCAGCTATCATCCCTGAGATAAAAAAAGCGGTAACTACACTTATAGGAGTTACATTCAAAGATATAACCTTCATATCCTCGCTGAATTCGCGCAGAATTATTGCTGCCGCAAATATCAGGTGAGCCATCAACAATATTCCCATAATGACGCGTAATATATCTCCTCCAATATATTCGCCAATATCCAGCAAATCTTTGCCTTCAAACTTCGTATAGAGCTTTTGTATTAAATAAAACCCTAAAAAAGCTAATATTGAAATATATATAGAAACTATCCATCCCGCATTGCCGCCTACTTCAACCATAGAGCGTGGAAAGTTCAATATAACCTGCACAATAATTGCATTAATCAGAATTGCTGCCGCTTCCCATGGACCGAATACAATTTTATTTTCCATCATTCTAAGTCTCCTTATCCTGTTCTTTTACCCATCCTCTGCTTATCTCAGGCTGTTTGTTTTCATCCTTCGTATTCATATAATCTGGCCTTTTCTCCTGCATCCAGGTTGGCGTCCTCGTAATCATATCGATAAAGCCCCCCGAAGTAGTTGGGCCAAATGGCGCCATAAAAGGCACTCCAAAGGATTTGGCGGATACAAGCCAAAGACCCTGAAAGAATATACCTGTTGCAATTCCCAGAAACCCTGTTGCCGCTCCGAGGAAAATATACATGAACCTGGTAACTCGAAAAGCAAAAGATAATGAAAAACTCGGTATGGCAAAAGAGCCAAGGCCTGTTACAGCAACGATAATTATGAGAATAGGACTTACAATATTCGCCGCAACCGCCGCTTGTCCCAGAATTAACGCTCCTATAATGCCAAGCGTCGGACCAATTGGTCCTGGAATACGTATTCCAGCTTCTCTGATCAATTCAAAGGCAAACTCCATTATAAGTATTTCTATAATTGTGGGGAAAGGCACTTTTTCACGCGCAGCTTCAATAGCAATCAACAAATCTGTAGGAATCATTTCCTGGTGAAAATTAGTAATTGCAAGGTATAAACCCGGAAGCAGCATCGATAAAAGCATAGCCATCAGCCTGATTATTCTCAGGACATTAGCATATGGAAACCTTATATAAGAGTCTTCCGGTGAATGGAGCTGCTCATAAAAAGTACTTGGCAGAACTAGCGCAAAGGGGCTGCCGTTTACAATAATTACTACCTTTCCCTCAGAGAGGGCAGATGAAGCCCTGTCCGGGCGTTCGGTAGAAGTTATGAGGGGAACAGGAACAATTGTATTATCTTCTATAAGCTGTTCTAACTCGCCGGAGTCATTAAGGTAATCGATCTTTATACTTTTTAGCCTTCTCTTTACTTCCTTAATCAGGGATTCATTAGCAATGTCCTTAACATACATAACAGCGCAAGGCGTTTTACTCCGCCTCCCTATTTCTACGCTTTCAACTATCAGATCTTCATCCTTCATTCTTTTTCTTATAAGAGCCGTATTAACTCTTATAAGCTCAGTAAAACCTTCCTGGGGACCTCTTATCACGAGCTCGGTATTGGGTCTTTCAACTGATCTATGTTCGAACCCTTTAACATCCGCCGCAAAAGCAGCCTCCATTCCATCAATGAAAAGTCCACACCCGCCGAAATTGACTTCATCAATAACCTTTCTGAACTCTTTTACTTCCTTGACCTGATTATGGGGCAGAATATGACTCCTTACATATGTCGCAATATCTTTTTCATCGCTTTTAATATCCAGATTGGATAAGAGCATCAAGGGTTGAAGTATATTGTCATTTATAACTTTTCTGTCAGTCATGCCGTCATAAAACACAATAAAAGCCGGTATAACCTTTTCTTTTACAACTATATCGAACTCCCTCAATACAATATCCACATTGGTTGGAACAGAATAAATCTTCTTTATGTATTCAAGGTTATCGCTAAGTTTTTTTGATATATCGCCTTTCTCATTTTCCTTATTATCTTCGTCGCCTTTGTTTTCTTTTTTTTCCTTGGCTTCATTTCCTACATCTGATTGTTTATTCAAAAGCAATCCATCATTCTTTCTTTTTTTCACAGCCGTGTTCTTTTCTAGCTTTGAATCCTCCATAATCTTGGATTCTTCTGGAGTATCCTTTAAGATAAATCCTTCTTTCTTTTTATCAGGTTCACTGAAAAAAACATAGTTTTTTATGGTTCTCTTTTTTTCTGCCAAATATTTCACCTCTTTTTAATTAATTTATATAAAAAGCAATTAATCTTTTACATTTGCCTATCGCAAAATAACGTTAAAGCGTTCGTTATTTTGCTCCGTCAAATGTAAGATTAATAGAGCTTTTTATATAGATATGGCAAAAACATTTAAATGTAAAATCTTTTTCGCAACTTATCTAAAGTTTAAATTGGGGTTTTCATGAGAGTATTATTGGCAAATAAAGCTATACATATGCAAAAGTTCGGTATATAAACTATCTTTTCTCAATTATGGTT
>JAUZPS010000431.1 GCA_030705945.1 Bacillota bacterium | reverse complement strand
AACTATGAAAATAAAATACGGACAGTCCGAATTATCTAAAGGGTTAAACGGCTTAGGCAGCGGAATGGCGCAGCTGAAAGACGGTATAGACAAGAGCAGCAATGGATTAAAGACAATATCTGATGGAATAGGCAAGACAAATACATTCCTGACCCAGCTTACAAATACCAAAAGCTTCTATATACCAAGTGAAGCGTTTGAAAATGAAAATATAACAAAAATGCTTGACGCTTATATGTCAAAGGATAGAAAAATAGCAAAACTTACGATAAATCTTGATTCGGATCCATATTCTCCGGATGCCATAAGCGTTATAGAAGATATTAACAATCTTGTTAAAGAACAGATAAAAGGAACCAATCTTGCCGACGCGCAATTCGGAATAACGGGACCTACGTCCAATACCTATGACCTTAATAAGGTTGCGACTCACGATATAAAGTTTACGCAAGTAATAGTATTGATAGCTATTTTTATTCTTCTGGTGATAGTTATAAGGTCTTTCTGGATTCCTCTATATATAATTGCTTCCCTTATTACAGCTTATTATGCAGCCATCTCAGTTACCGCGTTTCTGACATCGAAGTTATTCAGCGGTATGGATGGAATGTCATGGAATGTTCCGTTTTTCTCATTTGTCATGATTGCGGCTTTAGGCGTCGACTACAGCATATTCCTTATGATGCGTTTCAAGGAATACCCGGACCTTTCTCCGAAGGATGCCATTGTCATGGCTGCAAAAAACGTTGGAGGTGTGGTAATGTCAGCGGCTATAATACTTGCAGGCACATTTGCCACGTTGTATCCTTCAAACCTCCATGTTCTGATGGAGATGGCTATATGCGTAGTTACAGGATTACTACTGCTTAGTGTTATAATGCTTCCTGTGGCAATACCGGCGCTTATGTCTATAACGGATAAAGCAAAAGAAAAAACTGTTGGTGAAGCTTTTCAGTATAGAATGGATAGCTGAAAATAGTATTATAAAAACTCTGTAAACTCTACCTTATTTACAATTATTACGATGTTTTGATTGCATGTACGGTCTATTTATAATAAACTATATACAAAACGACCAGTTGCTAAGTTTTTTTTGATACTACCTTATAGATACGGAATAATGAAAATTTAATATTTCCAATAACTAAGGTTTGACTATAATAGTCAATTAAAAGGGAAATGGGTGTAATTCCCATACGGTCCCGCCGCTGTATACGAGGAGTCTGTATGCAAAATCCACTGGAAAACCGGGAAGGAGCGTATAGATGATGACGCGTAAGTCAGAAGACCTGCCTTTTGTTTATACACCGTTAAGACTACGAAGGATAGAGGGGTGTATGTATTGTATTGCGCTTTCAAGTTCATTATAATAATTAAACCCCTTAATAAAAATTAAGGGGTTTGTTTTTATATCTAAAATCAGTTTTATAAAAACACATAGAAAATTACAGGAGTGTTATACATGTTAAAAGGTATTGAGTTTGTAAAGCCGGAAGACATTGAGAAAAAAAGTTTTGAAATAATAACAGGTATTCTTGGTGATAGGAAGTTTCCTCCACTGCATGAGCCGGTAATAAAAAGGGTTATACATACAACTGCCGATTTTGAATACGCCGATATGCTTAAAATAAGCGCTAATGCGATAGAAAATGGGATTGAAGCTATAAGGTCTGGATGCGGAATTGTTACGGATACTTCAATGGCGGCGGCAGGCATAAATAAAAAGGCGCTTTCGAAGTTTGGTGGAAGTGTTGCTTGCTTTATGGACAATGCTGAGATTGCGGAGCAGGCAAAAGCTAAAAGTATGACAAGGGCGTCATTGTGCATGGACAAGGCTTCATGTGATGCGAATAACAGAATTTATGTCGTTGGCAATGCGCCAACAGCTTTGATAAGACTATATGAACTTATTATGGAGGGAAAAATATCTCCAGCCTTGGTAATAGGGGTACCTGTCGGCTTTGTTAATGTAGTGGAAGCAAAACAGCTTTTTAAAACCTGTAAAATTCCATATATAATTTCAGATGGCAGAAAAGGCGGCAGCAATGTTGCGGCGGCAATTGTAAACGCAATACTTTACATTCTGCTTGGAAAAGAAGGCAGGAACTAATATGAATAATAAAGTGCGCATTATTGGGATCGGACCTGGAGCTAGTGAATTTATAAGCCCTGAGGCAGATAAGATAATTAAAAAAAGCCATATCATAGTTGGCGGTAAAAGAAATCTCGAGGTATATTCCAGCCTTGATTGTGAGAAAGTGCCAATAACGAGCAACTTAGAAGAGATTGCAGGTTTTATCGAAGAAAACAAAGATAAAAAACTTATCTCAGTTCTGGCTTCAGGGGACCCTGGGATGTACGGAATTCTTGAATATCTTAAAAGAAAGCATGGAGACTTGGAATTGGAGGTTATTCCAGGAATAAGCTCTTTTCAATACCTGTGCGCTAAAATGAAGATAAGCTGGCACGACGCTTGTATTACAAGCCTGCACGGGCGAGAACGGCATAATTTAATAGATTTGATAAAAAATAATAAAAAGACTATTATATTTACAGGAGGAACCTCGACTCCCGCAGATATCTGCAGGAGCCTTATTTCAGAAGGCCTGACGGAGTTAACCATAACAGTTGGGGAGAAACTGTCATACCCTGATGAGAGAATTTTTATGGGATCGCCGGAAGAAATCTGTTCTATGGACTTTCATAATCTTTCTATTATGCTCATTCAAAATGAAGGTCAGAAGATAATGCCAGAAAGCTTGTGGTCCTATGCTACTTATGGAATTCCTGACGAAATGTTCATAAGGGGAGAAGTTCCCATGACAAAGGAAGAAATCAGAACTGTGGCTGTATCAAAATTGAGGCTCAAAGAGGATAGTGTGGTTTATGATATTGGGGCAGGCACGGGGTCGGTTTCTGTTGAATGTGGATTGATTTGCGTTAAGGGAAGGGTTTTTGCGGTAGAAAAAGAAACTGACGCTATATGTCTGATAGAAGAAAATATTAACAAGTTTGGCGCTAAAAATGTTAAAATTATTCAAGGCGAAGCGCCTGAAGTTCTGAAAGGTCTGCCTGAGCCTGATTGTGTATTCATTGGGGGATCAGGTGGCAGAATGGAGAAAATTCTTGATTGGGTAAAGAGTTGCTCTAGAAATGTAAGAATTGTAATTAGCGCTGTTACAATAGAATCTGCTTATGAAGCGGTAAAGGGTCTTGAAGACGGAGGAGCTTGCAATGCTGACATAGTCTGCCTTTCTGTTTCAAGAGGAAGAAAGCTAGGAGGAAAACACCTGATGCAGGCGTTAAATCCTGTATATATAATAAGCGGTGAATGCGGAGGACAAACATGAAAGGAAAACTGTACGGTGTTGGGGTAGGTCCAGGGGATCCGGAACTCATTACTTTGAAAGCAAAAAGAGTTCTTGACGGGGCTGATTATGTAGCGGTTCCTAAGACCACAAGGGATAAATCAAGCCAGGCATTAACCATAGCCAAAGGAATAATAAAAGAAAATAAGGAAATTATTGAACTGATTTTTCCCATGAGTTTTGATGAAAGAATTCTTGATGAAAGTTGGAATAAGGCTGTATCAGAAGTAGTCCAAAAGCTTGATAAAGGCAAGGATGTAGCGTTTATTACCCTGGGAGATCCTACAATTTACAGCACATATATATATCTGCATAAGGCCGTGAAGGGGATGGGCTACCAGACTGAAATAATACCCGGAGTCACCTCATTTTGCGCTTCAGCCGCAAGAGCAGGCGTAAGCCTTGGAGAAAACAGGGAGACAATAGCGGTTGTTCCATCAGCTTATGAATGCGTTGAGCTTGACAGTATACTTGATAATTTTGATAACATCGCGTTGATGAAGATATCGAGGAACCTTGGAAAATTAAAACAAAAGTTAGCTGAGAAAGGACTTTTAAATAATGCTGTAATAGTCAGTAAATGCGGTCTTGAAGATGAAAGGATATACAGTGACATAAATGCCATGGAAGAGGAAGGACTTAGCTATTTTTCAACCATGATAATAAAAAAAGGCGGGTGTATCTGAAATGATATATTTTATTGGAGCCGGACCGGGGGATCCTGACCTTATAACGGTAAAAGGAAGAAACATAATAACGGAAGCTGACGTAATCATTTATGCAGGCTCACTTGTGAATATAAAAGTTCTCCAATGCGCTAAAAAGCGCTGTGAGATTTACGACAGTTCAAAAATGACTCTCGAAGAAGTTATTGAAGTTATGGTGAGCGCCGCTGCTTCTGATAAGATGGTGGCAAGGGTCCATACGGGAGACCCTTCCATATTCGGGGCGATTCGTGAACAGATGGATGAACTCGATAGGAGAAATATCGCCTATGAAGTAATACCTGGCGTAAGTTCGTTTTTATCGGCGGCAGCTGCCCTAAAAAAGGAATACACTCTTCCGGGAGTGACTCAGACAGTTATTTT
>JAUZPS010000430.1 GCA_030705945.1 Bacillota bacterium | reverse complement strand
TTAGCAACTGGTCGTTTCAAAAACTTGATATAATGAGCTTTCATCATACAAAACTTGAACAAGGAATTTTTTGAAACGCCCTTACTTCATACTTACTTAATACTTACTTAATACTTAATTTCATAATACATTATACCAAATTATTAATCAATCAAATTTATACTATATAACTTTCAAGGGTCAAAGTTAAATAACAAAAGCCAATTGTCGTTTTACAAAATTACTTATATAATAATCTTATTGTATCAACATAGAAATTTTACAGTTTGTTCATAAATGTTTCAAATTACCGATATAAAATTTTACTTGTACTAAATCAATTAATCTTTTACATCTATCTATCGCAAAATACCATTAAAATCGTTTGTTATTTTGCTCTGCTGAATGTAAAATTAATAATGATTTTTATATAGGTAATTTAATACTATCAATTAGGCAGTATGAGAAAAACTTAGCAACTGGTCGTTTCAAAAACTTGATATAATGAGCTTTCATCATACAAAACTTCAACAAGGAATTTTTTGAAACGCCCTTATGCAATTGCTTTAATTTGTTTGCATATTAAAAATCTTTTTAACAACTTATATATAATCAAATTTACAAATTTCTTAGGAGGTCGAAAGCATTGGAAAGTGGGCAAATAGAAAATACAAGCTATATCGAAGAAGGAAAGCTTATAGCTTCTTTAAAAGCAGAAATAAATAAGATGATTATAGGGCAGGAATATATGATTGATAGAATACTAATAGGTCTTTTATCGGGAGGACATATATTGCTAGAGGGTATACCTGGATTGGCCAAGTCATTGACTGCAAGCACTGTAGCCAAAACTATCGGGATAGATTTCAAAAGAATACAATTCACACCCGACCTATTGCCTGCGGATATTCTTGGCACTGAGATATATAACCAGAAGACTGGCGATTTTATTATAAAAAAGGGTCCTATTTTCAGTAATCTGATTCTGGCGGATGAAATAAACAGAGCGCCTGCAAAAGTACAATCTGCTCTGCTTGAGGCAATGCAGGAAAAGCAGGTTACTATTGGAGAAACTACTTATCAATTGGACAAGCCATTTCTTGTCATCGCAACTCAGAATCCATTAGAACAGCAGGGTACTTATCCTCTTCCTGAAGCGCAGCAAGACAGATTTATGTTGAAATTAAAAATAAAGTATCCTAATAGGAACGAAGAAAGAAGTATCATTGACCGCTTTTCAACTGAAAATTCAAATGAGTCTCAGGTAAATGAGATATTATCTAAATCCAATATTTTCGAGTTGCGCAAAGCAATCGACAATATATATGTGGATGAAAATATTAAGAACTATGCGCTGGACATTGTATTCAAAACTAGAGAAGAGTCTGTATACATCACATGCGGAGCTTCTCCCCGCGCATCTATAAATTTAATAAAGGCGGCCAGATGCAGAGCATTTATGGAGGGCCGAGGATTTGTTACGCCCGATGACATTAAAGCTATGGTTTACGATGTCTTAAGGCATAGAATATTGCTCTCGTATGAAGCGGAGGCTGAAAACATTACATCAGAAGATATCATAACGCAAATTTTAGAACAGGTTAATTTGCCCTAAATAGCAGGCTATCCTTTTTATATTCATAATAATTTTTTTGAAATGCTTTCAGGAAGAGGGTTAACGATGGTTTCTGCAGAACTTGTGAGAAAAATAAGACGGATTGAGATAAAATCCAATAGACTGGTTGAAGAAATCTTCTCTGGCGAATATCGTTCAGGCTTCAGGGGTAAAGGAATAGAGTTCGAAGATATAAGAGAGTATTATCCCGGCGATGATATAAGAAGTATTGACTGGAATGTCACTGCTCGTCATAATAAGGCTTTTGTGAAACAATTCAGTGAAGAACGCGAATTAAACATATTTCTTATTATCGACATGTCCCGCTCCAACAGCTTTGGAAGAAAGAAGGATCTTATAGCTGAGTTGGGAGCAACCCTGGCATTTTCAGCAAGCAGGAATAACGATAGGGTTGGGGTGATTTTTTTTACTGAAAAGGTAGAGAAGTTTATCCCTTCTAAAAATGGAAGAAAGCATGTCTTATCCATAATTGAAAACATTTTGAATTTTGAGCCGCTTCATAACGGCACTAACCTTACTGAAGCTCTCCAGCATTTTAACCGCATTGAGAAGAAACGCAGCGTCGTTTTTTTGATATCAGATTTTCTGGATGATGGCTACAGGAAAGATGTAAAAATCACTTCGAACCGGCATGATCTGGTACTGATACGTGTTGTTGACAGAGCGGAGGAACTTATACCCGCTGGGGCTATCTTTACTTTTGAAGACCTTGAATCAGGAGAAACCATTGTGCTTGACAACATGAACAGTGACTACCGACCAGAAAATAATCTGGCGCTGTCTAAGAAGAATTTTATAAACATCTATACAGATGAAGACTATGTCAAACCTCTTAAGCAATTTTTCAGAAGAAGGAGTCAAAGATGAGAAAGGTAAAAATTATACTTTTTCTGCTCATCACATGTATATTTTGCGCTAACCTTTCCAGCCTGGTAATGGCTGAGAAAAGAAGTATTTATATAGGAGACCTGATTAAATTAAAAATCACATCGCAAAACATAACCATGGATGAACTCAAAGACAAGTTCAAGGGCTTTGAAATAGTTGATATTAAGGAAGATACGGATGGTTTCCTTATAACCCTTCGAACATTTGAGCCCGGCGAGAAAGTTGTGCAGATAGGAAATAAAGAGATTAAAATTGATGTAAAATCAACCCTTAAGGAAATGAAACGAGACGGCATTTATGAAGGAAATCTGATGCCGGAGACAGCCGGTAAATCCGTAAAATGGATATATGTATTTTTTATATTGGTTGGTGTATTTCTAATTACAGGCGGAATTAATTTATGGTGGTTTCTGAAACGAAAAAAGAATACGCCCCTTAGTCCTTTTGAGAATTTTATTAATCAAACAAAAAATTTGTCAGCAGCAGACAGCGATTATCTTGTAAAACTTACAAGCAGCTTTAAAAAATACATTGAATCAAGCTATTCCTGTACCATTAGAGGTAAGACCTCCTCAGAAATAATAGATGAAATAATAACAATGCCTGATTTACAGGCAGTATTGCCAGATATACAGAATTGGCTATTTGAAAGTGACCGCTTTAAATTTTCAGGTATAACCGTATCAACGGAAAAAAAGCAGGAGTTATCAGGTTTGCTTTTAGAACTGGTCAGAAAAATTGATTACGCAAAAGAGGTAAAATCATGATTCGGTTAGAAAATTGGTATTTTTTAATCCTAATACCTTTAATTGTATATTTGTTTTTAAAAAGAAAGAATACGTCGGTTTTGAAGTTTTCCAGCATAAAGCTGCTTGAAAGCTCAGGTATGAAAAAGACTGTAAAACATAAAATCGGAAGGTTTGTTATATTGTCAGGCCTTATAATATTGGTCATAGCATTCTCTCGGCCTCAGCTGCCCCAAAAGACAAGCCCTGTTTCACAAAAGGGAATAGATATTACAATGGCCCTGGATGTTTCAGGAACGATGCAATCAGTTGATTTTAAACCAAGCAGGCTGGAAGTTGCAAGGAAAACCATTCAGGATTTTATAAATGAAAGACATGATGACAGGATATCTCTGATTATCTTTGCAGGAAGCGCTTATACCAGAGTTCCATTGACACTTGACCATGATATATTGCGGGAATCCCTTGCGGGAATAACCAGCAAATCTGTTAATGAAGATGGAACAGCAATCGGTATGGCTGTCTCAGTGGGTTTAAACAGATTAAAAAAGAGTGACTCTACGTCAAAAATTATGATTCTTGTAACAGACGGCGACAACAACGCCGGGGAAATAGATCCCAATACGGCCAGCGAGCTTGCTAAAGAACTAGGGGTCAGAATATATACAATCGGTGTGGGAAGTGATGAAACTATTATTCCCGTAGATTATTTTGGAGAAACACAGTACCAGCGAGTCGAAGGTGGCCTGAATGAAGAATTGTTAAAGAAAGTTGCGTCAACTACGGGCGGGCAATATTACCGCGCCAAGGATTCAAAAACTTTAGCTCAGATCTTTTCCAATATAGACAAGCTGGAAAAGAGCAAATTCCAGCAGGATAATTTCATACAGTATTATGAGCTTGCTTTTATCCTTATTAAAATAGGTCTGATATTGTTACTTGTGGGGATCTTCCTTGACAGGTACTATTTTATACAGATTCCATAGTAATACTTTATTAAAAGTGATTAAGCTTTTACATTTGTCTATCACAAAATAACGTTAAAATGTTCGTTATTTTGCTCTGTCAAATGCAAGTTTAACAGCGCTTTTAATTTAGGAATGTTGAAAAGATAACTTCCGATAAAATCTTCGCTTACGTGTTCACTTAACTCGTGAACACCCGCTCAGAATCGTAAGTAATTTTTCAATCATTCCTTAGCAATGTTGA
>JAUZPS010000043.1 GCA_030705945.1 Bacillota bacterium | reverse complement strand
ATATATTTTGCAATATAGAAAATGGATGTGAAATGTTTATTGCAAAATATATATATTAAAATTTGTAGTTGTCTTAAGATAAATGCTAATACTTAAAATGCAAATTTGTGGACATACAAGTTTATTGTGGGTAAATTTTTAACCTACTTAAAGAATAAGCTATTTATGCTATTCTTTGGTTTAATGTGTCTAACAATAATACAATATTGGCATGCTGGAAAAATACATTTCTAAATTTGAAGCTGAGTTTGAATTAGGAATACCCCAAAAAGTATGTCAATAAAACTTTTCATTTAGAAAAGAAGCATATTTTCTTTGCAATAATTCAACTTATCCCATACAGCAAAGTTATTTATTGCTGTTTTTAAGGGAAGGTAAAGTATTATTATGAATATGTTAAACCGCATAAGTTAAAAATATATAAATTATTATGACATTTTTCTTAATAAAAATCCAGACTTTTTCTAGATATTATTAATATTATTGTATTATGGACAAAAAATATTGATATACATTGATTTGTCTGTTATTATTTAGAAATAGTAACTTTTTGAAATACATTGTTTAGTAAACAGGTAAAACTAAAATAATTTTGCAAATTAATACCTATATTAAGATCAATTAATCTCTTACATTTAGCAGAGCAAAATAATGTTAAAGAATTCGTTATTTTGCTCTGCTAAATATAAGATTAATAGCGTTTTTAATTTAGGTAGTATCAAAAAAATAACTGGTCGTTTCAAAAACTTGATATAATGGGTTTGGGTCATATAAACTTGAACAAGGAATTTTTTGAAACGCCCTTATTAATGGGTTCGGAGGATTTATGTTTGAAAAGTTTTTTCCAGATTTAATAGTTAATAGTATACAGGATATAGATTTGGAAGATTTAAAAGAAAGAGGAATTAAAGGGCTTGTATTAGATATAGACAATACATTGGTTGCGCAGTTTACAAAAGATGCAAGTGTTGATGTGGTGGAATGGATAGAAAAAGTAAAGGCTGCAGGGTTGCTTCCATGTATTTTATCAAACGCTTCTGAAAAGAGAGTAATAGATTTTAATTCGAGTTTAAGTATACCGGCAATTCACAGAGCATATAAGCCATCACCAAGATCCTTTTTAAGGGCAGCGGAAATATTAGGGATTGAATCAAATAGGGTGGCTGCTGTTGGTGATCAACTGTTCACAGACATTTACGGCGGAAATAGAACAAACATGTTTACAATACTTGTTCGACCTATTGATAAAAAGGAGATTCTCTTTGTCAAATTAAAAAGACATGTAGAGAGATTTGTTCTAGCAAAACACAGTAAATTAAAACTTAATAAACACAGCAATATTAAAAGAGCTAAATGGAAGGAAAAAAGCGCGGTAAAATATTCGGCTTCAAAAAAGTAATGTTATTTGTTACTCTAAATTCTGTTTTGTATATTCTACCGCATGTTTATCAATTCAAAAAATTAACGTTATTTGTCACTCTATAGATTTTTAATATAAAATTTGTGAGGTTAAGGACATGGAAGGATTAATGATAACTGGTAAAACTAAAATATTAGGAATAATAGGCGATCCGGTTGAGCACTCTAAGTCACCGCTTTTGCATAATTTTATAAGTGTTTTTAAAAATATAGATATGGTTTATGTTCCTTTTAGAGTTGAAAAGAATAATCTTTCAGCCGCTATTAATGGTTTGAGAGCTTTGAATGTAATTGGATTTAATGTAACTGTACCTCATAAGAACAATGTAATACAATATTTAGATAAGGTTTCAGAGGAAGCTGAGCTAATGGGAGCAGTAAATACTGTTAAAAATGTTGATGGAGTATTATATGGCTATAACACTGATGGAGAAGGGTTTCTAAGAGATTTTAAAGAAGAGACGGGACAATCATTTAAAGGAAAGAAAGTTGTCATAATAGGAGCAGGAGGCGCTGCAAGAGCTATCACTGTTAAAGTTGTACTGGAAGGAGCGCAAAATATTATTATTCTCAATCGTACGGAGGATAAGGCAAAAGCATTGTCAGATTATATTAATGAAAAGCTTAGAAATTGTTCCTGCTATAGGGGTATGGGAAATAATGAAGTAAAAAACGAAATTAAAGAATGTGAAATAATTATTAATACTACTTCTGTTGGTATGCATCCTGAAATTGATAAAAGTCCTATAAATAGTGATGGCTTTTTTACTGAGAGACATATAGTATATGATATTATTTATAATCCATTAAAGACTAAGTTGTTAGAAGCGGCGGAAGCTAAAGGTTGTAAAACTGTAAATGGACTTGGAATGCTGTTTTATCAGGGAATATACGCATATGAAAAATGGAATGATATTGTATTTTCAAAAGATGAAATTGAGTTGTTCTTTAAGCGTTTTAAAGAAATTGTTATAACATCGTAGCTATAAGTTTATTAATCAGGACGCTTATATTTTTATTTATGAATATATATAAAAAGCACTATTAATCTTACATTTGACGGAGCAAAATAACGAACGCTTTAACGTTATTTTGCGATAGGCAAATGTAAAAGATTAATTGCTTTTTATATAAAATAAAATTTTTTCTCGATTTATTTTGTTGCTATAAAGAGTCGAAAAGGGGTATTTCTAGCCGCTTGGGATAGCAATTAAGCGTAGTGATGCTTATCAATGGGATCTGATAAAACTTTGGCGTTCTATTTCAAAAATAAATACTGAAATGTTATAAGTTTTATATACTCCTCATGTGTTTAAAATTTCAGAAACTCTGTTTGATATCCTAAATTAAAATTCTCAAATCAAATCCATAATCCATAATTAAAATCCTCAATTAAAATCCTCAAATCACATCCATAATCTATAATCCATAATTAAAATCCTATATAATTTCCCTCATGTTTTTCTTGTTTTAAGCCGATAGAATTAAGGTAATAAAATTGATTTATATAACACAGTATTAAGAAGAAAACTTGTATATTTGACGTTTCAAGAACTTGATATAATTGGTTTTCATCATGCGAAGCTTGAACAAGGAATTTTAATATAAATTTATTCGTAGGCTATTAATTTGTCAAAGATAAATGGCGACTTCTATATATTTTGCAATAAACATTTTACATCTATTTTTTATATTGCAAAATATATACCTTGTTTCATAAGTTACGAAAAGTTCATCTTTGATAGAAAAATGCAGATGCATTAACTGCATTTTAATGTAAAATCTTTTTCGTAACTTATATAGATAGTTTGGATTTTTGTCAATTAATTAACTCCTGTTAATATCCCTATATAATAAACAAATATAAGCATAAACACAATTTACTTGTAAGTTAAGGTGGAGGTTTTATGAACAAGCAGAACCGTAAAAGACTTGGTGATTTGCTCCTTGAAGTTGGGTTGATTTCAAAAGAGCAGTTGGACAAGGCTCTTGAGATTCAGAAGCAAACTGGTGAAAAGCTGGGGCAGGTTCTTCTTATGCAAAATTATGTGACTCAGCAGGATATAATTCAGGTTCTGGAGTTTCAGTTGGGTATTCCTCATGTTGACCTGGAGAAATATAATATTGATCCCGAAGCGTGTCTGCTTATTCCTGAGAATCTCGCAAGGAGATATGGGCTTGTCCCTATAATGAAATCTGGTGACGTATTGACAGTTGCAATGAGCGATCCGCTGAATGTATTTGCGATCGATGATATAAAAATTTTCTCAGGTATGGAAGTTCAGCCGGTTATAGCTGTTTTAAAAGATATAAACAATGTAATCGATAAGTATTATTCTGCGCAGAAGGCAATGCAGGCTGTAGCAGAATTTAAAAAAGAACATAGCTCAGTAAAAATAAACAGTGATGCTGATGAACAGGCCGCGGATGAAATAAATAATTCACCCGCCGTAAAGCTGCTAAATTCTATTATAGAACAAGCGGTAAATACTAATGCGAGCGACGTTCATATAGAGGCTTTTGAGCGTTATGTAAAAATCAGATTCAGGGTTGACGGACTCCTCCAGGAAGTAATGAGGCCTGAAATTGAGATTATGCCAGCCGTTGTTTCACGTATGAAAATAATATCAGGTATGAATATTGCAGAAAAGAGACTGCCGCAGGATGGTAGGTTCTCTGTAACGGTGAATGAAAGTGAATATGATCTGAGGGTTTCAATACTTCCAACAGTTTTTGGAGAAAAAATTGTCATAAGAATAGCAAATAAAAAGGCTTTTGTTGTTTCAAAGGAAGAGTTGGGATTTAGCAGCGAAGATCTTGTTAAATTTGAGAAAATCCTTAAGAATCCCCATGGAATAATTTTAGTTGCAGGACCTACAGGAAGCGGAAAAACTACAACTCTATACAGCGCAATAAATGAGATTAACAAGCCAGACTTAAATATCGTAACGGTTGAAGACCCTGTAGAATGCTTTATTGACGGCGTTAACCATGTACAGGTTAATACAAAGGCAGGGTTAACTTTTGCCGCTGGATTGCGTTCTATACTAAGACAAGATCCTAATATAATTATGATTGGTGAAATCAGAGATTCAGAAACAGCTCAGATAGCTGTAAGAGCAGCTATTACAGGACATCTTGTTTTAAGTACCCTGCATACCAATAATGCTCCCGGCGCTATATTGAGATTAATTGATATGGGAGTTGAGCCTTTTATGGTGGCATCTTCAATAGTAGGCGTAATAGCTCAAAGGCTTGTCAAAAAAATATGTCCTAACTGTTCATATAGTTATTCTGCTAAACCGGAGGATTTAGAGGCTCTTGATATAAAAACAAGCCAAGAAGTGCTTCTGCATGAAGGAAGAGGCTGCGCTGCTTGTAACAAAACAGGATTTAAAGGGAGAATAGGTGTCTATGAAATAATGATTATAAATAGGACCCATCGAGAACTAATAAATCAAGGCTGTTCTGAGGATGAACTCAGAGCTCAATTAATATCAACGGGCATGGTAACTTTAAAGGAAAATGTTCGTAGATATGTTCTTGAAGGATTGACTTCCATTAGTGAAATGATAAGAATTGCCCACTCAAACGATTAATTATTTATATAAGGGCGTTTCAAAAAATTCCTTGCTTGAGTTTATATGACGAAAACCCATTATATCAAGTTTTTGAAACGACCAGTTGCTAAGTTTTTCTGATACTACCTATATAAAAAGCACTATTAATCTTACATTTGACGGAGCAAAATAACGAACGCTTTAACGTTATTTTGTGATAGGCAAATGTAAAAGATTAATTGCTTTTTATATAAATTGATTATTTGTATAATTTATTTATATAATTGCTAATTTTGCGTAAATTCTAAAAAAAATAGGGAGGAAGCATATGGAGATTGATGAACTGTTATTAAAAGCAGTAGAACTTGGAGCATCTGATATTCATATTTCGGTAGGGATACCTCCGACTATCAGGAAGAATGGAAGACTTGTAAAAATCGGAGATAAGAATGTTACAGCTGAAGATACAGAAATTTATTCTAAAAAGATGCTGCGCGACGAAAAACTACAGGAATTTGAAAAAAAAGGAGAAATAGACCTTTCATATTCCTTGCAAAGTGTTGGACGATTCAGGGTTAATATTTACAGACAAAGGGGAACTTACTGCATTGCAATAAGACCGGTTAATGTTAGAATTCCTACCTTTAGTGAGCTTGGCTTGCCTGAAATTGTAAAGGAATTTTCTAAAAAAACAAAAGGTCTTGTGCTTGTAACAGGTCCTACAGGTAGTGGAAAATCAACAACTTTGGCGGCAATCATAAATCAAATTAATGAAGAAAGGGATTGTCATATACTTACTCTTGAAGATCCAATTGAGTACCTTCATAAACACAAGCAATCAATAGTAAATCAAAGAGAAATAGGCTATGACTCAAATTCATACGCAAATGCTTTAAGGGCAGCATTAAGAGAAGATCCGGATGTTATTTTAGTAGGTGAGATGAGAGACATGGAGACTATATCCATTGCTATTACTGCTGCAGAAACCGGGCATTATGTGTTGTCAACATTACATACGTTAGGGGCGGCAAATACAATTGACAGAATAATAGATGTATTTCCTCCTTATCAACAGCAGCAAATTAAAGTTCAGCTTTCAACCATACTCCAGGGTATTATTTCACAGCAGCTTCTAACCAGAAGAGATCAACATGGAAGGGTTGCCGCGCTTGAAATTTTGATTCCAAATCCTGCAATTAGAAACCTTATAAGAGAAGGAAAGACTCACCAGATTAATTCAATTATCCAGACTGGCGGAAAATTTGGAATGCAAACTATGGACAATAACTTAGTAAACTTACTTAAAAGAAACATTATCAATTATGAAGATGCATTAGCATATGCGGCAGATCAGGAAAATATAATCAGAATAGCTAATTTATAAAATATTTGGAACTTTGATGATCTGCAGTTTTGTAATTTAGGACTTGAAATCTTACTTATTACATGATAAAATATACTTATTAGTTGGTAATTATTTTTCATTTCTGTTTTTCAAAATCTCTTTTTTACAGCTCATGTTTTCCTAAGTAAATTTATTTTCATTATAAATTTAAAATTAGTACTGTCTAAATTATATAAACTATGATATTCATTTAAGCTTTTCTTAGCTTGCAATAAGTTAAATCTACTTTATTAAACACTCAGAATACTTTTATAAATTAATGTTGTTTTATAGTAATTATAAAATTATAATATATATGTTATTTGTTTGCAATGAAGAAAGGAAAAATACCTCAATCTGCAGGGAGGGAGGAAATTGGCTTCATTTGCTTATAAAGCAAAAACATCAGCCGGCGCTGTAATAACTGGTAAATTTGATGCAAATGATATAAGCGCTGTAGTGTCATTCTTGAGAAATAAGGGTTTATTTCCTTTAGATATTAAAGAAGTCAGATCGATGGAAAAAGGAATAAATTTTAAATCAAAGAAAATAACTCCCAATGATCTTGCGATTTTCTGCAGACAGTTTTATACGATGATAAATGCTGGAGTTTCAGTAGTAGGTTCCTTAGATCTTTTAAGAAAGCAAACTGAGAGCGCAAGATTGTCAGCGCTAATTAACAGCGTTTATGACGATGTCCAAAAGGGTGAAGCCTTGTCTGAAGCTCTAAGGGCTCATTCACGATCATTGCCGGTTATACTTATTAATATGATAGAGGTCGGAGAGGTAAGTGGTACACTTGACCTCGTGCTTGACAGATTAGCTGAGCATTTCGTAAAGGAAAATAAGATCAGGCAAAAAATAAAAACAGCTATGATGTACCCTATGGTAATTGGAGCAATTGCTGTTTTAATGATAATTTTTATGTTGACATTTGTGGTGCCGAAATTCATGAAAATGTTTTCATTTATGGGCTCAAGCCTTCCGTTGCCCACTAAGATATTATTAGGTATAAGTCATACGGTTACTAATATATGGTTTTTATTAACAGCGGCAATAATTTCATTTTTATTATACTTATCATTTTCAAAATTTAGAAAAACACCGAAAGGGAGGTTGATAATCACCAGAATAATCTTAAAAATACCGAAGGTAGGCAAAAACTACAGAAAGATTCTTGCATCGAGGTTTGCCAGGGCTTTGAGTCTTTTACTCGAAACCGGGGTGCCTTTGATTCAGGCGCTTGAAGTAGTTGACAAGGTAGTAGACAATCAGATTGTAACTGATGGTTTGTTGAAAGTAAAAGAAGAGATAAAAAGAGGGTCAAATCTGGCAGGTCCGCTTGAGAGTATTGGAATCTTTCCGGTAATGGTGACACAGATGATTAGCATCGGTGAAGAAGCCGGTTCTTTGGACGATATTGTAGGAAAAGTTGCAGATTTTTACGATGAAGAGTTGGATACTTCGATTAGCCAGTTAATTTCTTTAATTGAACCAGTTATGATACTGGGGCTTGCGTTAGTAGTGGGGTTTATTGTTATCTCAATGATTATGCCGATTTTTGGGATGTACAAAAATCTTGGTCAGATGGGTCGAAGTTAATAAAATCCAAGGAGGTCGTGAATAGTGTTAAAAAAACTCATTAAAAACAAAAAAGGTTTTACTTTAACCGAATTAATCGTTGTAATTGCCATTTTAGGAGTGTTGGCAGCAGTTGTTACTCCTTCAGTTCTGGGATATATTTCTGACGCCAAGGTAAGTGCGGATAAAGCAAATGCCAACACGATTGATAGCGCGGTTAAAAGGCTGGTTGCAAACGATAAATTAAAGCTTGACACTACAACGCATTCAAGCTTACAAACTGATAAAGACGCTATTAAAACAATAATAATGAAGGAAGTAGACCCTTTTCCTACCATCAATGATACCACTGCTCATTATGTTCTTCAAAGGACTGTTACAGGCGGCGTATGTACTTCAGTATCAGTTAAGCTTTTAAGCCCGACAACTACACCCGTTCTTCCAGCTCAAGGGGCGGACGTAGTATATCTAGATTAGAGAGGACGTTTGACTTAATTATGACAATTTTTTATTACTCTATAGTATTTGCATATGGTTTACTGATAGGCTCATTCCTGAATGTTTGTATATGTAGAATACCGCTTGAGGAATCTGTCGTTAAACCACCATCACATTGTCCAAATTGCGGTACAAGGTTGACAGCTGTCGACCTTGTACCTGTATTCAGTTATTTGTTTTTACGAGGTAAGTGCAGGCATTGTAAAGCAAAAATTTCTTTGAAATATCCAATGCTTGAGCTTTTAACAGCGCTTATTTATTTACCATTATTTTATAAGTATGGTCAGAACGGGCATTACATCGAATTTTTTGCGGCAGCTTATCTGATGTCCATACTTATTGTTGTATTCTTTATAGACTTAAAGCATCAGATTATTCCTGACGGCTTGGTTATATTAGGGCTTGCCGGGGGAATAGCGCTGACAGTGTATAATTTATTTAGACCTGTGGCAATTTTCCATGATAGAGCATGGTGGAATCCGATTGTTGGAATGCTTGCAGGTTCAGGATTTTTATTTTTGGTGGCAATTATAGGCTTATTAATTTACAAAGAAGAAGCAATGGGATTTGGCGATGTTAAACTCCTTGCAGCTATAGGTGGATACCTTGGTTGGAAGATGACACTTACAGCTCTCCTAACTTCGATTATATTAAGCGCCTTGGTAAGCGTTATTCTTATGGCGCTGAAAATAAGGGACAGAAAAGACCATATACCATTGGGGCCTTTTATTGTTACAGGTACATATATTACTTTACTTTTTGGTTGGGATATTCTGAAAATTTTATATCCATCATTTGTTTAGAAAAATATAGATAAAAAGCAATTAATCTTTTACATTTGCCTATCGCAAAATAACGTTAAAGCGTTCGTTATTTTGCTCCGTCAAATGTAAGATTAATAGTGCTTTTTATATAGATAACGGGGATTAAATTTTAATAGTATTAACGGATAGTTTGTTTTGTATGATACGCAATTAATCTTGCATTTGCCTGGAAGACATCTAAGTGTACGATGGTATTTTGAGACAGGCAAATGTAATGATTAATTTAAGCTTAACAATAAATGCGCCATTTCATTGGAGTGAGAAATCATGTTTAAGAAAACATTTCTTGCAGTAGACATTGGTAATAAAAATATTAAAGTAGTATGGGGGTATTACAGTAAACCCCAAATATATATACTTGAATATGATATTGTGAATACTCCGGGTAATATTATTAATGATGGAAGAATATTGAGTCTGGAATATATCATGAAAACTTTAAGCGGCATAATTAAAAAGAATAAAATTAAAGCCAATAAGTTAATCATGAATATTTCTGGAACAGGTGTAATAACCAGAGAAATCCAACTTCCAAAATCTACTGATGATGAGCTCGAAAGTATTCTTAAGTACGATGCGCAGCAGTACTTTCCTGTTGATTTAGAAGATTACGTAATGGATTTTAAGATTTTGGACGATGGCGCCTCCAACAATGAAAACACATGCAGGGTTTTGCTTGTCGCAGTTCCGCTAAAGCAAGCTAATGATTATATGTATATTGCAGAAAAGCTGAAAATCGAAATGGAAGCTATCGATATACCTGCAAACTCAATTACAAAGCTGGTTTATGGAAATGCATCCAGTGAAAAAACAAAGTTTGAGGAAGCAGCTATCTTAGATTTTGGAGCAGATACAACCGGAGTATACATATTTCAGGATAGCAAGCTGATGTTTAACAGGATTCTATTGAGCGGAAGCCGTGAAATAGACAAGTCCTTAGCTAAAGATCAGGAAATAGACATATCAAACGCAGAAACACTCAAGATTAAAAAAGCAAAAATTTTTAATGATGAAGATGAGATTGGGGAAACTGAAGATAGTATTCAGATCTGTAATGCCATAAGACCGGCTATAAATAGTCTTATGATTGATATAACAAGGCTCATAGATTTTTATGCCTCCAGATCCACTTATAGTAAGATTCAGAAGATATATATGTGTGGTGGGGGGAGCATGTTAGCAGGACTTGGGAAATATGTTGAAAGTTATTTTAATGTGCCTGTTGAATTCTTGAATAATGTTGCAAATATTGAGTATAAGGGTAAAAAGAGCACAGAAATCTTTTCCAAAGACTATATTCTTCTTACAAATGCCATCGGAGCTCTTGTAAGAGATTCTAAATAAATCTTATATCAAAAAAAAACTTGTATACTTTCGTTCGTTATTTTGCTCTGCCAAATGTAAGATTAATAGCGCTTTTAATATAACAAAACTTGAACAAGGAAATTTTTGAAACGACTTTATATCAATTGAGTATAAATAAAGGTGATGATATATGCGTTGTGGAAAGAAAGGTTCGTCATTAGTTGAATTACTTGTATCATTAGCTATTTTAAGCGTAATTATGGCTCCAATATCAATGGTTTTATATTCAGGTTTTAATACTTATTATATTGAAAATGATGTTTTGATGGCTACTCAAAGAGCTAGGGAAGAAATAGACGCCATAGTTGAAGATATAAGATCAAATGACTCTCAGTATTTAAGTATTGAGGATGACGGTAAGACTCTTAATATAATAAAGAATAATCCCGACAAAGAAGATTTAGTTTATAAGTTATCTGTCGATGATGGTGAAAAGGTATTATTAAAAAACGATACTCCTGTTTTTAAGCCTGAGGATAAAATTATATTGCTTGATTTTAATGCTGTACAGTATAGACAAGCGGATTATGATAGCAGTATTGTTAAAGTTGCTCTTAGTCTAAAGGTTGGTAAAAGCGATCCTATATCCATTGAGAGAAGTTATAGAAGAAAAATAGAATAGTAAAGGTGGAGATCAATTTGAAGGATCTTAATCTTATACCCAAGAGCTATTATCTGAAAAAGCGAAAAAATGAAAAGAGAAGAATAAAAATCCTGACTGCGTTTTTACTGTCTATTGTTGTTGTCAGCGTCATAATCTTTCCGATGTATTATAAATTAAATCTGCAAAAACAAATTGATAGAATTCAAAATGAGGTAGAAGAAACTACTGGATATAAAATCAATCAGCAAAAACTTGATGATATAAATCAAAAACTTGCGATTCTGGAAAAAGAAGCGGACAAACTTTCGAAAAATACTTTCAGCTCTATTAAACTAATTGACAAAATAAGAGATTCTATACCAAAGAAACTTTTTATAACAGATTTGAGTATAACAAATAAAAATGATGGAACTGTAGTCATAAATTTAGTTGGCAATAGTTCTACAGAAGATGACATAGTAGCCTTTTTGTATCACTTAAGAAAAGATGATTTCTTTGATAACATTTATATATCATCTATCCAAAAAATTCAAACAGAAAGCGCTGTAAAAACACCTAGCGCATCTGCGCCCAACAGCTTGAGTGTTAAAACAAACAATAAGACTAATGCAAAAGTCAAGCCAAAAAACAATAAATTATCTGTAAAAAGCGCAGCCAATAAGAATTTAACAAATACCATTAATAAGAATTTAGAAAGTTACAATTTCGACATGAGCATGAATTTTATAATAAAGTGATAAAATTTCGTATTAAATAAATCTTTTACTTAAAGGTTTTTAAGCTTCCGATCAAGGCTAGAAAGTAAATTGTTTTGTAAGAGTAGATTAAATTAGGAAGTGATATGATGAAATTTTCGGATAAAGACAAAAGAATACTGATATTTCTGGGAATATTTTTATCAGTGTTCTTTTTGTGGAAGTTCCTGCTTAACCCGCAGCTTAATTCAATATTTAAACTAAAAAGAGATGCGGTTGAAAAAAGTAATACTTACGCTCAGAATTTGAGCTATAAAGATAAGAGCAACAATATAGAAAGCGAGCTTAAAATATTAAATCAAAAGCTTCAGGATTTGAAAGTCAGTTTTCCATCAGATATGAATTATGACGAAATTTATGTAATAATAAAGGAATTATCAATAAAATCCGGTGTAAAGATAATCAACTTGAAATTCGATGAAAAGACCTCATTGACATCTGGTTCTGCAAATGAAACAAGTTCTACCGATAAAAATGACGCGACGAATGGTAATGTTGATAGTACTGAAACTTCTAACTCTGACCTCAAAAATAATAATTCATTAACAGAGTCGGATGGTAAAAAAATTGAGGATTTTTTAAATGAATCCGGTCTTTCCGATAATGCAGCCTCACAGGGAAAGTCTTCAATCAAGAATGGAGAAGGCTACAAAGTAGTAATAAAGGTTACCGGCAGCGGGAAAATGAGTCAAATAGAAAGTTTACTTAATTATATTGAGGCTCTTAAGAATAAAGTTGAATACAATCAGTTACAGATAAATAAAGTTCAGAGTGATACGTTGAATTTCAATCTGAAGTTGGGCTTTCTTGGCATCTCAGGTAACAAAAACAGAGGTAGTCTTGTTGATATGAAAGGGCTGCCAGATTCAGGAAACGAGAAAAGAGAGGATATATTTCAAGCGTATGATGGATATGAGAGCTCAAATAATTTAAATAGCGGTAAGAACGATAAAATAACAGTAAATCTAACAGTTGACGATGTAAAGAAATATGATTTTACAATGAGAGTTATGCCTTATGGCAATAATATTGCTCCGCCCACTGTTACCTTGACAGCTAAAAAAATTATTGAGACAAACGGCTTAACTAGAACGCCGATTGTATATGGCGACAGCAGCAAACAAGTCAATGTTGAATTATTTATAGAAGAATTAAAAGGAAAGTATTTTTTTAAATTTAAAACTGATCAGGAAGCTTATCCTGATGGGTTTACTAAAACAGTTGAGTTTTTGCCTGATGGAAACGATTTAATGTTTTTAGTGGACTCCACAAAAAGAAAGTATTTAAGTGATAAATCCATTGTTAATACAAAAATTACAAACAAAACAAAGAAAAACGTCATAGTTGACGTGATAAATGAAGATGAAAGCAGCCCAAGAGTTAGGTTTGAAAACCTTCAACCGAATGTAACAATAAATTATAAATAGGCAATTATCAATCAACATATTTTGCTTAATGATACCCGAAGGTGGAGATCAGTTTGAGAATACTGATAAGAAGTAAGTTTGGTAAAATCATGGGACCCAGCAGGGGCGTAACACTTCCGGAAATACTAGTTTCAGTCAGCATTTTTTCTATTATTGTAATTCCCTTCTTAGCTACATTTTTATCAGCAACAGAGAATAATGTATCATCAAAGGACAAGCTTAATACATCTGTGTTATCCGAAAGGTTAATGGATGATATTAAAGCAAGGCCTCTGTTTCTGGCTTCAAAAGCAGGCGTTGGAAATTTTCTGTATTCTAGTGATAGCGGATACGAAGTTTATTGCAATATAGAGGAAGTATATAGAGGAGCGCTGCCTACAAGTTCCGCGAAATATGAATTTAATCTTGATACTGTAAATAGCTGCCAGGAATTTTTAATCAATGAAGATACTGTTGATGTTGATGGCTCTAATTTTAATTTATTGAATGGGACTGATACTGAAATATTCAATTTGAAAATAAAAAAGAACGCTGGTAGTTATTTTAATGAGTTCTATAAAGGCGGTAATCTTCAATCGACAGAACAAATATTTCCAGAGGATAAGATAAATGAAAAGATAAACTTTGCGAAGAACGGATCTGATAAATTTGAACTACATGTTACAGTCGATTCAACTGTAGATAAAGAAGTAAGTTTCTATATAATTGACGACAGCAATAGACTGATTCTTGTTAATGATGGCGATAAAAGCTTTAATCAATATTTCAATGCGTCAAGTAAGGAAGCTCCGTATTCAGATGTTTTGTACAAAATAGAAATATCTGTTTTTAAGGGATCAGATTCTATCAATAAGCTTGTTTCTTATGTAAATAAACAGTGAGTGATATTTTTGCGCTATTCATAGTAGGTGATTAATATGGAATATGGAAAGACCCCTTTGGGGAAAAAGTATAAAAAAAATAGTGGATCAGCTATGATAATGGTAATGCTCATGATAATAATAATGTCGTTGCTTGGAATATCATTAGTTGCTTCAACAATGGGCGGACTAAATATGAGCATATTCCACAGCGATTATAACAGAGCGTTTTACACCTCGGAATCTGCTGTTGAACAAGCAGCGAATGTTATAAACGCTAAGGTAGCCAACATACAAGAAGAGGCAAGAGCAAGCGCTTCAGATTATATTCAGGACTTACTTCAATACGACCCTAATAAAATAAGAATAAGCGATGGAAAAATTAAAGATGATAGTATCGAAAATGAATTTAAAACAAAATATATGGATATTTTTTATCAAGGTCTTCAAAATGAATTTGGAAGTATAGACAAGGCGTATTTAAAAACACTTCTAAATACAACAACTACGGATTCTGAAGGCCAGGTATATAAGGATTTAGGCCCTGAACATGGAATTATGATACTTGAATCGGCTGAATACGACAATGTTAATCATTATATAAAGTTAAGAACCAAGGGAGTATATAATGATTATAATAAAAGGCTGGAAGTAACATTTAATTTGCTTCCAAATCCAAGTAAAACACCATATCAGGGAGTACAGAAAGTATCGGTCAACAAGTCAAAGCAAATTCCGGATATTTTCAACAAAGCCTTGGTATCGGAAAAGAACATTATAGCCGCTTCTGGAAATATTAATATAAAAGGTGATGTTTTATGTTTTGGAACTGTGCCAAAAGACGAAAGCGGTGAAGAGGATCAAAGCGCTACATGGAACAGGTATGGAGGAATAATTGCCGGGATGAGCGCAGACGTAACTCAATATGAGAATGAACTCGGATTTGATTCAGCTAAAACAGGTTCGGTATCAAAAGGCTCCATAACAATAGATGGCAGCGCGGCGACCATGGCCTATATTCACTCCGTTTATGGTGATGACGTGGCTAGTTCCTCAAATATTTCCATAACCGGCGATATTTTTGCCAGATCTGTTAGGTCCGAAGAAAAAGCAAACTATTCACAGATTAATTTGGGTGGAAATGCATATATTTCTGACAATCTTCAGATTGATTCTAATGAATCGCAGGTTAATGTAGATGGCATATATTATGGGTTTGTCGACGCAGGATATATGATTGACGGAAGCGGTTCGGATGGCTCAGGTTATAATGGATTATTAGACAGTACGCAATACAAGCGTACAAGCAGTATAACGGTTAATGGAGATTCAATTCTCAATATAAATAATAAATTGTATTTAGGAGGAAGCACTTTTTTTAAGAAAGTTCTAGATACAAATGGAAATCCATTTATGACGGGTATATCGGCTTTAAAATCTGGAAAAAAGATCGGAAACGCTTTTCTGGCAAACGATGAAGAGACAGGAGATCCTAATCCGCTTTATTGGAATGAAGATGGAGCATATTCAATAGAGACGCCTTATTTTTCAACCTACAATGTCTCCGGGACTGACGCGCAGCTTATGGCAGGGAAGCTGAAAAACGGAATTAAATATCCCTTTACTCCGACAACAAAAGGGTTACATTTCAAGGGAATATGGGATAATCTTTGGAAGACAGATATTGATGTCAGATCAAGCTATATAGATACTCAAAGCATTAATATAACAGGGAATGGAATAAATGGGAGTAATATAGCTGGTTATTCCAATGGAGCTGTTATTGCAAATGGGCAGGTTTATGGAAGCTATGACTTTGATGAAGGTCCAAGTCCCGTATTGTTTCATGCTGTGCAGAACCAATGTTTATTAAATTATTATAACGCGGTAAAGGATTTTCTGGCCGAAGGTTTTTCTTTATCGGCTCCGAAGCTTGATTATGTGAGTCCAACAAGGAGATTGGACAATTATTTAGGTGACCTTAATAAATATACTGGGGCGCGCAAAATAGTGGGAAATGAGCCATATGTAATCAGCGATGGAGACGGAAATATTAAAGGAATGTTCTATTATGGCGATAAGGATACATACATAAGCTCAGACGGTTCAAATTTCATTATTGACGGAAATGAAACAATTCCAAAAGGAATCATGTATGTAAATGGAAACGTTTACCTGGATGATAACGTTACTTTTAATGGCGTAATAATAGCAACAGGGAATATTATTTTTCTGGGAGACTCAAATATAACTTATAATCCTACAGTTATTCACGAGCTTTTTAACAATGATGTTAACTTAAATGGATTCTTTAATTTACTTGAATATGAGGTTCCAGACGAAATTGTAAAAAGTCAGAGAACGGATAAACAAAATATATCTGTCATTAGCTGGACAGAGGTAGAGTAATTTTATTTCTATTGTAAAATACCTTACATGCAAAAGACGAGATATATAGGATTTATGGGCTAGTTTGAATAGTTATTTTGGGGTGATAGCAGTGAAAAAGTATTTTATGAAAAATTTTGTGTTTATGTTTACTATTATTATTGTCTTGTTTTCGAGCATACGCGTTTTTAGCGCGACTTCAACGCCAACAGCTACGCCAAATAATACAGGAATGAAGATCCAGGCGTGGAATGAAACCAACCCTCAATTCATTAATTGCACAGCATATATATATAATACAGGGACCGTTCCATTAGATATAAATAATATAAAGCTAAGATATGATTTTACCTTTGAAAATCCACAAAGCTTAACATTTACAAGTTACAACAAGAGTCCTGAGATCAGTAGTGTTACTCAGACATTAGGAACTATTACATGATATAATGCAGACCATTTCGTTGAAGTTGCTTTAAGCTCAACGAGTACAATCCCTGTAGGTGGAAATATATATGTTGTTTTTGCTTT